>JBAQER010000192.1:0-6232 GCA_049286845.1 Bradyrhizobium sp. | reverse complement strand
GGTTTCGAGTTCGCCGGCGCGCGCGATCGCGCGCTCGACGCCGTCGCCCATGGCGGCGACTTCGCGGCGGATCGCCTGGCCGACGGTGACCATCGAGTCGGAGGCGGCACCTTCGGGCTCCGAAAAGCGGATCGCGACCTCCGCCATCGACTGCGCGATCATGCGCAATTCCTGGCCGCGCCAGGCAAGGCTCGCCAGGAAGTAGAACAGCAGTACCGGCGCAAAGAACAAGGCGGCGAGGCCGGCCAGCACCAGCGTGCCGCCGGGGCCCTGGCCGATCGCCGCCTGCAGCGAGGCAAAGAAGCTGACGGTCAGAAGCGCGCAGCCGAGCAGCCAGACGCCGGCAAAGAGGGTGGCAAGCGTATAGACGTTGCGGGCGGGCCGGCCCTTCTGAATAGCCTGCAGGATCTGCCCGATGGTTTCGCGGTCGTCATTGGCGGCGCGCCGGGCCGGGCGCGGCTCCTCGATCGGCTCGAAGATCTGGCGGTCGTCGCTGGGGCGGGTGTCGAAGCTGTCGTTGTAGGTCGGCGTCGCGGATGCATTGGAGGGCGCCGCATCGCTGCGGACCGAACCGCGCGCGCTGTCGGAGGCGGGCGCGTCGCTGATGTTGAGCGCTTCCTGAATGGCGGAGAGCGCGACTTCGGTAGGGTCTTTGACCTTTTTGGGATTGTTCGCCATGTTCAGTCTGAGCCCTCGTTTTACTTTTTACGCACCCGGGCCGGTCTTGCTGGAACGCCCCCTCGCAAGCTCGAAACCGGTGTCATGTCCTGCGCGGAACGAAAGCGCGGCCGTTGCTCGCGTTCTCCGCTAACATCCGGAAACATCCTATTGGCAGAGCGGTGCGAATGAAATGCCTGCGATTAATACAATCTTAATCATCGTTAACAGCAGGGCCGCGTAAGGCCTTACGGTTCCACAAAATTCTCGTTTCGGTCGGTTAATTGCGGCAACTCTTCGCCAAAACCAAGGCGAACTTGCGGCGGTACGCGAAACGTTCCGTTAACCATTTCCGTGTTTGGCTGGCGCAAACATCGCTGCCCGGATCGATCAGGCCGGGAGATCTGGGCTATCGCCATGCCGCTTCATCTGGAACGGATTGACTGGATGCCATCGCCGCCGCTCGCTCCCGATGACGGTCCGCTCGATCTCGAACATCTCCGCCGCATGACGCTTGGCGATGCCGGCCTCGAGCACGAGGTGCTGGCGATGTTTTCGGCCCAGACCTCCAGCCTGATCGGCGCTCTCGCCGCCATGCCCGCGGATGCGGGTGCCTTGGTGCATACGCTGAAGGGCTCGGCGCGCGCGATCGGCGCATTCACCGTGGCCGATGCCGCCGCCAGGCTGGAAGCCGCCATCCACAACGGCTCCGATCCGGCGGAGGCACTTGCCGGGCTCGCGGCTGCGGCGACCGAAGCGCGCAGCGCCATCGACGCGATCCTGCATCGATCCTGATCCGATCCTGATCCGATCCTGATTCCTGGCTGTATGATTGGGCCGCCCCCGGGGCCCGCCAAAGCCGTGCCGCAGGTTTTCCTCCCCGGCGCTGGCGCGGAGCGGATCGACCCGTTATAGGACTGCCCGGACCTGTCTTAATCCCCCGACAATACGAGCAATCATGGCCAAGATTCACTTTGTCGACCATAACGGCGAAACCCGCATCATTGACGTTGAGAACGGCGCGACCGTGATGGAAGCGGCGATCCGCAACGCCATCCCGGGCATCGAGGCCGAATGCGGCGGCGCCTGCGCTTGCGCGACCTGCCACGTCTATGTCGATGAAGCCTGGCGCGAGAAGGTCGGCGCACCGTCGCCGATGGAAGAGGACATGCTGGATTTCGGCTTCGACGTGCGGCCGAATTCGCGGCTGTCGTGCCAGATCAAGGTGACCGACGAACTCGACGGCCTGATCGTGACGACACCGGAGCGGCAGGCCTGAGGCGCTTCGCCGCCTAAGCCGTGTCGATACCACGCCGCAGCCAGGGCTGGAAATTCCGCAGGATATCCTCGGTGAGCGCGGCCGGCTTGCGCGTCGCCTCGTCCAGCAGCACCGATACCGATCGCGCCGAGGCGACGCAGACGCCTTCGGAAAACACCACCTGATCGAACGTCACCGACGTCCGGCCGAATTTCACGACGCCAAGCCCCATCTCGATCGTGCCGGGCCAGCGCAGCTCGGCACGGAAATGCATGTCGAGCCGCACCATGATCCAGGTGACGCCTGATGGCATCAGGCCGTAACTGCGGTCTTTCATCAGGGTGACGCGGCCGGTCTCGAAATAGGTTGCATATACCGCGTTGTTGACGTGCTGGTTGGGGTCGAGGTCGGCAAACCGCACATTGTCCGTGAGGCGGTAGGGGAAATCTTCCAGGCGCGGGGTCGAATCGAGACGGGCAGGGGCGTTCACGGGGCGGTCTCCGTACGTTTCGTGCGGTTACAGCCCAGTTATACAAACCCGGCAAGGGGTTGCCGGACAGCCCAGCCGCCCATTTATGGCTTTCCTCAACCGGCTGCGTTGGCTAGACAGGCGCAGCCAAAAAGCGACCCTCCGGCCTGCTGGCGAAGGTTCAACCGAAAAGAAGCTGATATGAGCGAAGCGATCAAAACCGATGTGTTGATCATTGGCGCGGGCCCGTGCGGACTGTTTGCCGTTTTCGAACTGGGCCTGCTCGATATGAAGGCGCACCTCGTCGATATTCTCGACAAGATCGGCGGCCAGTGCGCCGAGCTCTACCCGGAAAAGCCGATCTACGACATTCCCGGCATCCCCTTCGTCACCGGCCAGGGCCTGACCGATGCGCTGATGGAGCAGATCAAGCCGTTCAATCCGACCTTCCACCTCAACGAAATGGTGGAGAAGATCGAGAAGATCGGCGATCCCGGCTTTCGCGTCACCACCGACGCCGGTCAGGTGTTCGAGTGCAAGGTGGTCGTGATCTCGGCCGGCGGCGGCTCGTTCCAGCCGAAGCGTCCGCCGGTGCCGGGTATCGAGGCCTATGAAGGCACCTCGGTGTTCTACGCCGTGCGCAAGATGGACCAGTTCCGCGACAAGGAGTTGCTGATCGTCGGCGGCGGCGACTCCGCGCTGGACTGGACGCTCAACCTGCAGCCGATCGCCAGGCGCGTGACGCTGCTGCACCGGCGCGACGACTTCCGCGCCGCCCCGCACAGTGTCGAACAGATGCGCGCGCTGGTGGCAGCGGGAAAACTCGACCTTAAGATCGGCCAGGTCACGGGCCTGGAAGGCGAGGGCGGCAAGCTCACCGGCGCCACCGTCAAGGGCAACGACAATGCTGTCTCGAGGGTCGCCTGCGATACCATGCTGCCGTTCTTCGGCCTGACCATGAAGCTCGGCCCGGTCGCGAACTGGGGCATTGCGCTGGAGAACAATCTGGTGCCGGTCGAGACCTCGGCGTTCGAGACCAGCGTGCCCGGCATCTTCGCGATCGGCGACATCAACACCTATCCCGGTAAACTGAAGTTGATCCTGTGCGGCTTCCACGAGGGATCGCTGATGGCGCAGAAGGCGCATCGCTACGTCTATCCGGACAAGCGGCTGGTGTTTCAGTACACGACGTCGTCCTCCAGCCTGCAGAAGAAGCTCGGGGTCAACTGACCGCTTGCAAATGCCGATCAATCAGGCGGTGCCGGGCCGCCCCGGTCGCCTCCGATCCCCGCCGGCAGCACTGGAACCATCCGCGAAATGGCCTTAGTCTGGGGCCATTGTTTTGTGGATTGTTCAGGTGGTGACGATGCGGACTGCGATATCCAGATTTTTGGCCCTGCCGTTCATTGTCCTGGCGCTGTCGTTCCCGACGATGGCTGCAGGGCAGGTCGCAGAGCCGACGGCTGCCGGCCTCTGGCAGAAGATCGAAGACGGCAAGACGGTCGGATGGTTTCTTTTCGTCGATCGCGACGGTATCTTCGAAGGCGTGATCGCCAAGACGTTTCCAAGGCCGGGTGACGATCCGAACGAGGTTTGCAGCAAGTGCGTCGACGACCGCAAGAACGCGCCGGTGCTCGGCATTTCCTTCATCAGGGACATGAAACGCGACGGACTGAAATATGAGAACGGCAACGTTCTCGATCCGCGCGACGGCAAGATCTACAAGGCCAGGATGACCGTCAGCCCGGACGGGCAGACGCTCACCATGCGCGGCTATCTCGGTATCGCGCTGTTCGGCAAGGATGAGACCTGGGTCCGGTTGCCGGATACGGCGATGGCCCAGCTCGATCCCGGCATCATTGCGAAATACCTGCCGGCGCAGGCCGCGGCGATGAAGCCGCCCGGGAAGCCGCCCGTCGCCCCGAAGAAGACCGGTGCACCGGCACCGGCACCGGCAACCGCACCCGCGCGTTGACGCCTGTCAGCGCGCCGCCGGCTCCGGGTTAACCCCGGATTCAACCGCATCGAGCTGCAGCACCGAGGCCACCGCCGGCAGCGCCGCGTCCGCCATCGCGGCGTGTCCCTCGGCGGAGGGGTGAACGGCGCCGCCATACACGGCGGAAAGCACCCCCCAGGTCGCATCATGGATATCGGTGGGCTGGCTGGAAGCGGGCAGCCCGCCCGGATAGGTCATCGCTGCGAAGTAGCTGTCATTGGCGTCGCGAATCCAGCGCGCGCGCGGAAGATAGGCGCGGTATTCTCCGGCGCTGCGGCCGCACAGCATCGGCTGGCTGGCCGCCGCGACGATGTCCGGATCGAAGCTTTCGCCGGTGGCTGAAAAACACGCCTGGTCGAATTCCGGATCGGTTGGCGCGCGCGCGCAGAAGCCGTGGTTTGCGAATGCCGCCTGATGGGCATCGACGAAGGTCATGCGATCGGCTGCCGGGTCGCGGCACAGGATACCCGACTGACACAGCGCCAGCGCCTTCAGCTGCGGCAGGAATTCGTTCTGCACATAATCGGAGACGCTGGCGAGGCGCTGCGGCCGCGCGTTGAAGGAGGGGTGAATGTCGAAGCCGGCGCGTCCGCCGGGGCAGGGCGCGCCGCCTTCGGCGAGCGTCGGGTTGGCATAGGAGACATAGACGACCCGCGACATGTCGCCGACCAGCGGCTTCAGCGCCTCGCGCAGTTTGGCAAATCCCTGCGGCAGGTCGCGCGCCATCACCGCGCGGGAATCGTCGACCGATCCGATTACGCCCGAGCGCCGGAACAGCACGCGCTCGGTGGAAGTGTCCACGATCACGTCGGCGACCAGCCCGGAAAAATTGATGTCGTTGGCGCCGACCGACAGCAGCACGAGATCGAGACTGCGGTCGGGCTGCCGGCGCTTCGCCGCGGTAACGGCTTCGCGCAATTCGGCGAGCTGCGCGTTGACCGTGCCGGAGCATCGGGCCCCGGCCTTGGTCGGCGGGCATTCGCGTGCGCGTTGCGAGCCGAACAGCCCGTCGGCGATGGTGGCGCCGGTGCATGCGAGCGGCAGATAGGTCACCGCGATGTGCGGATGCTGCACGGCGAGCGCCAGCGCGGTGCGGGTCTGGTAGCTGTACAGCGAGCGATGGCAGGCGGAATTGAACCAGAGCGCGCTCTGGCGCTGCCAATTCTGCACCGTATCCGGCGCCTCGCAGGCCCGTCCGCCCTTATAGCCGGCGCGGCTCGGGCGGTAGTACTGGGCGCTGGCGCTGCTGAGATAGAAGCGGAAGCAAAACCCCTCATCCGACAGGGCGATCGGCCGGTCCGGATTGCCCTCGCCCGAGGCGATACTGTCGCCGAGGCCGGCGATGAAGAAATCGCGCACCGTGACTTCGGTGGAGACGCGCTGCGGCGCGTCGGGACCGGAGGAGACCTCCACACTGGTGACGGTGGGCCGGCCGTAGCGGGCGCGGAAATTGACCGGCTCGGCGCAGTCGAAGGTGGATTGCCGCGGACCGTCGCCATCGTCGAGCGTCCAGGCGCAGGTGGCGCCGACCGGAACCTGGCCGGTCAGCCGCAGGGTGACGGGATGTTCCGTCGGCGTCAGGTAGCTTTCCTTGACGTTGTCGCGGGTGCAGGGCTCGCTGACGCGGCCCAACAGATCGATGCAGAGCCGGTTCACCGTATTACGGGCCCAGCCGCGGCCGTCGCTCTGCAGCTCCAGCGCCTGTTCGGAGGCGAGAATGCTGCGGCCGCGCGCCGCATCGGTATGGAGCAGGAAATCGCGCTCCTCGCGGAACAGCCGGAAGCGGTTGCGGACCTCCCACGAAATCTGCATCGGTGCGTCCGGCGCGCCCTGCGCTGCCGCACCCTGTGCT
>JBAQER010000191.1:0-3045 GCA_049286845.1 Bradyrhizobium sp. | reverse complement strand
ATCGAGCACGGAACCACCGTCATGGAAAAGGCCCACCCCCGCCAGCCCAATATGGCCGTCGAACTCGCGCTGCTGCTGGCGCTCGCGACGCTGTGGGGCGCGTCCTATACCTTCATCCGGCTCGGCGTGGCGACGATTCCGCCGGTCACCCTGATCGCCGCGCGCACCCTGATCGCCGGGCTGCTGCTCATCGTCATCATGCGCTGGCGCGGCGTGAGCCTGCCAACGGATGCCGCCACCTGGCGGCGCTTCCTGTTCCAGGCCTGCCTCAACAGCGTGATCCCCTGGACCATGCTGGCTTGGGGCGAGCGCGCGCTCGATGCCGGGCTTGCCACCATCCTCAACTCGACATCGCCGATCTTCACCTTCTTTCTCACGCTCGCCATCACGCGCCATGAGGCGCTGACGCCGCGAAAGCTGCTCGGCGTTGGGGCCGGGATGGCCGGCATCTGCCTGATCGTCGGCGTGCAGGCGCTCGGTGGATTGGGCGAGCAGCTGGTCGCGCAGGTGGTGACTGTGCTGGCCGCGATCTGCTACGCGGGCGCTGCGATCTTCGGCCGCGGCTTCAAGGGCCTCGATCCGATGGCGCCGGCCGCCGGCTCGCTGTTGTGTGGCGCGGCGATCCTGATTCCCGTCAGCCTGGTGGTGGACCGGCCTTGGATGCTGGCGCCGTCGATGAGTTCGATCTGGGCGTTGCTTGCGCTGGCGGTGTTCTCCACCGCGCTTGCCTTCGTGATCTATTTCCGGCTGATCCAGACGCTGGGCTCGGTCGGCACCACGGCGCAGGCCTATTTGCGGGTGCCGATCGGCGTCGCCGTTGGTGTGCTGTTCCTCGGCGAGAGCCTGTCGGCGACCGCGTGGATCGGCCTCGGTTGCGTCGTGATCGGCGTCGCCGCGATGACGATACCGGCAAGGAACGAGGCGGTGGCCAACGCATGAGGACAGGGGCCGATGTGCGCCGGCGCAATCCGCCATTCACACGGTGGAGTGGCGGCCAGTCCGCCAATTTCGGATTTTCAGAATTTTGCTTGACGGCTGGGTAGAAACAGTTTTATTGATTCGCCCATCCCGTCCCACTCAGAGGGGCGTTGGCCATCGTCACGAACGTTGGGGCGGGATGCGGTGGACGCGGATGGCGCTCCTGACGAGGGCGCTTGAAGCGGACGGCGAAGTCGTGTGGTCCTGACACCCCGACGCTGGTGTCAAGTTCGCGCCAAGGAGCGCGGATGACGGTGGCAAAAGAGCCCGGTCGCCGGGGAGATCACGTATAAGCCGTAAACCATTGCGTGGGGAATGCCGGGTGATTCCGGTGTGACCTGACTAACGCGTGTGCGTTCTACCACTACCCATTGCACACGCGGCTATCGGGCGCATCGGGCGCCCGGCATTCCCTGCGCCCTCGGATCAAGAGGGCAAGGAAATTTCTGGCAAAGCTCGGGCGCCTTGCGTCGCGAGATCGCGAAGCTGTGTGTTCGAGCGTGAACCTTCCGGCGATGGCGCGCCACACTCTCCGTCGTCATCGCCCGGCTTGACCGGGCGACCCAGTATTCCAGAGACGGTCATGTTCAATCGAGAAGCCGCGGCGTACTGGATCGCCCGGTCACGCCGGGCGAAGACGGGTTGTGGCGAGGCGACGCCCCTCACCCATCTTTTTTCTTTTCCAGGCACGGGATCGTTTGCCGGCTATGTGTTTTGCCTACAGCGCCTCGAGCACCGCTTTCGCAATATCCGCGGTGCCGTTGCTGCCGCCGAATTCCGTCGGCTTGATTCCTTCCGCATAGATCTTGTCGACTGCGCGCTCGATACGCTCGGCGGCCTCAGCGGCGGCCTCGATGCCGTGCTTGTCGGCAAGCCAGTCCAGCATCATCGCCGCAGACAGGATCATCCCGGTGGGATTGGCCTTGCCCTGCCCCATGATGTCGGGCGCGGTGCCGTGGCAGGGCTGGAATACGGCGTGGCGATCGCCGATGTCGGCCGACGGCGCCATGCCCATGCCGCCGATCAACCCTGCGGTCATGTCGGAGAGGATGTCGCCGAACATGTTCTCCATCACCATGACGTCGAAGTCCCAGGGCCGCTTCACCAGCAGCGCCGAGCAGGCGTCGACATAAAGGTGGTCGGCCTTGACATCAGGATGACGCTTGGCCGCCTCGTCGAACATCTCGCGAAAGAACGCGAACGCCTTGAACACGTTGGCCTTGTCGACGCAGGTCAGCTGACCCGGCTTGCCGCGCACTTTCCTGCGTTCGGCGAAGCGGAAGGAAAACTCGAACAGCCGCTCCGAGGTCTTGCGCGTGATCACCAGCGTCTCGCGCGCTTCGGTATCGGTGACGACGCCCTTGCCCATCGACGCGAACAGGCCCTCGGTGGATTCGCGGATCACGACGAGATCGATGCCGCGCGCATCGGCGCCGACGATCGGGCTCGGCACGCCCGGAATAAGCCGCGCCGGCCGCACCCCGGCATAGAGATCAAAAAGAACGCGCAGCTCGATCTGCGGCGCGATCTCGGTGTTGTCGGGGTAGCGCACCGACGGCAGGCCGCAGGCGCCGAGCAGGACCGCGTCGGCCTCGTCGCACAGCCTGATCGTGCTCTCCGGCATCGACTTGCCGGTCTCGCGATAATGATTGGCGCCGGCCGGCGCCTGGGTGAAGCGGAATTTCAGATCGGTGGTCGCCTCGATCTTGCGCAGCACTTCAAGCGCCGGCGCCATCACTTCAGGGCCGATACCGTCGCCGCCAAGCACGGCGATGTGGAGCGCGTCGTTGGCAGACATGGGTTTTCCTCAGAATTACGAGTGTCGGTGGCCTCATGGTTCGAGACGCGCGCCGTTGCCGCGCTCCTCACCATGAGGGTGATGGACCTCATCCTCACCATGAGGGTGATGGACCTCATCCTGAGGAGCGGCCACTTGGCCGCGTCTCGAAGGATGAAGCCACCGTATTTGAGAATACCCCTACGGCGTCAATACCGCGCGGCCGACCAGCCGGCCCTTCTGCAAATCGACCAGCGCGTCGTTGGCCCTGGCTAGCGGCATCGGGGTCA
>JBAQER010000190.1:0-4215 GCA_049286845.1 Bradyrhizobium sp. | reverse complement strand
CGGATAGCCAGCAGCCTAATCAAGCGGTCAGGTAGCCTGGGGGATGCCGAGCTTCTTCATTGACAGGCCGATCTTCGCCTGGGTCGTGGCGCTGTTCATCTGCCTGATCGGCGCGATCGCGATCCCGCTGCTCGCGGTGGCGCAGTATCCGATCATCGCGCCGCCCTCGATCGCGATCTCGACCAGCTATCCAGGCGCCTCGCCGGAAAATCTCTACAACAGCGTGACGCGGCTGATCGAGGAGGAGTTGAACGGCGCCAACGGCATCCTGAACTTCGAATCCACCAGCGACTCGCTGGGACAGGTCGATATCATCGCCAATTTCGTGCCGGGCACCGACACCGGCATGGCTTCGGTCGAAGTGCAGAACCGCATCAAGCGCGTCGAGGCGCGGTTGCCGCGCGCGGTCATCCAGCAGGGCATCCTGGTCGAGGAAGCCTCCAGCGCGGTGCTGCAGATCATCACGCTGCGTTCGACCGACGGCAGTCTCGACGAAGTCGGGCTCGGCGACTTCATGATCCGCAACATCCTCGGCGAAATCCGGCGCATTCCCGGCGTCGGCCGCGCCACGCTCTATTCCACCGAGCGCAGCCTGCGAATCTGGATCGATCCCGCCAGGCTCGTCGGCTATGGCCTGACGGCGGATGACGTGACCAGGGCGATCAGCGCCCAGAACGCGCAGGTCGCCTCCGGCAGCGTCGGCGCCGAGCCGAGTACGCCGGAGCAGAAGATCTCGGCGCTGGTTCTGGTCAAGGGTCAGCTCTCCTCGCCGGACGAATTCGGGGCGATCATCCTGCGCGCCAATCCGGACGGTTCGACCGTCCGCCTGCGCGACGTTGCCCGGATCGAGATCGGCGGCATGGGCTATCAGTTCACCACCCGTCTCAACGGCCAGCCGACCGCCGGCCTCTCGGTGCTGCTGTCGCCGACCGGCAATGCGCTGGCTACCGCAAGCGCGGTCGAAGCCAGGATGAAGGAATTGTCGCGGTTCTTCCCCGCCAACATCGCCTACGACATTCCCTACAACATCACCCCGGTCGTGAAGGCATCGATCGAGAAGGTGTTGTCGACGCTGGTCGAGGCGGTGGTGCTGGTGTTCGTCGTGATGTTCCTGTTCCTGCAGAACATCCGCTACACCATCATTCCGACCATCGTGGTGCCGGTGGCGCTGCTCGGCACCTGCGCGACACTGCTGGCCGCGGGCTATTCGATCAACATGCTGACGATGTTCGGCATGGTGCTGGCGGTCGGCATCCTGGTCGACGACGCCATCGTGGTGGTGGAGAACGTCGAGCGCATCATGTCGGAGGAGGGGCTGTCGCCGAAGGAAGCCACCCGCAAGGCGATGTCGCAGATCACGGGCGCCATCATCGGCATTACGCTGGTGCTGATCGCCGTGTTCGTTCCGATGGCGTTCTTTCCGGGATCGGTCGGCGTAATCTACCGGCAGTTCTCGGTCACCATGGTCGCTGCCATCGCGTTTTCGGCGCTGCTGGCGATGTCGCTGACGCCCGCGCTGTGCGCGACGCTGCTGAAGCCGGTCGAGGCCGGGCATGTGTTTGCCCGCAAGGGCGTGTTCGGCTGGTTCAACCGCAACCTCGACAACGTCAAGGAACGCTATGCCGGCACGGTGGGCTGGTCGCTGAAGCGCACCGGGCGTCTGATGCTGGTCTACGTCGCATTGCTGCTCGGACTGAGCTGGGCCTTCATCCGCCTGCCCGGCGGCTTTCTCCCGGTCGACGATCAGGGTTTCATCACCACCGACGTGCAGACGCCGTCGGATTCCTCGTTCGCGCGCACCGAGGCGGCGGTCGAAAAGGTCGAGAAATACCTGGCGCAGCGCGCCGGCGTCGACACCGTGACGTTCCTCACCGGCTTCAGCTTTCTCGGCCAGGGCATCAACACCGCGCAGGCCTTCATCACCCTGAAGGACTGGTCGGAGCGTCCGGCGAAGGATTCGGCGGCCGCCATCGTCGCCGACATCAACCGCGACCTGTCGTCGATCCGCGACGCCAGGATTTCCGCGCTGCAGCCGCCGCCGATCGACAATCTCGGCAATTCCTCGGGCTTTTCTTTCCGTCTGCAGGACCGCGGGCAGAAGGGCTATCCGGCACTGGTCGCCGCCGCCGACCGGCTGATCGCGGAAGCCAATGCCGGCCGCGTCCTGCAAAAGGTCTATGTCGAAGGCCTGCCGCCGGGACCGCAGGTCAATCTGATGATCGACCGCGAGAAGGCGGGTGCGTTCGGCGTCACCTTCGAGGATATCAACAACACGATCTCGACCAATCTCGGATCGAACTACGTCAACGACTTTCCGAACCGCGGCCGGATGCAGCGGGTGATCGTGCAGGCCGATCGCGGCAGCCGCATGAACGCCGACGATATTCTCAATTACAACGTCAAGAACAGCCGCGGCCAGCTGGTGCCGTTTTCCGCCTTTGCCTCGGTGGAATGGTCGAAGGGGCCGACCCAGATCGCCGGCTTTAATTACTACCCCGCGGTGCGCATCAGCGGCGAGGCGAGGCCGGGCTTTACCTCCGGCGACGCCATCGCCGAGATGGAGCGACTCGCGGGCAAGCTGCCGCGCGGCTTCGGCTACGAATGGACCGGGCAGTCGCTGCAGGAAAAACTGTCGGGCTCGCAGGCACCGTTCCTGCTCGCGCTGTCGGCGCTGGTGGTGTTCCTGTGTCTCGCGGCGCTCTATGAAAGCTGGACCATTCCGCTGGCGGTGCTGCTGACGGTGCCGCTCGGCATCTGCGGCGCGGTGCTGGCGGCGACAATGCGCGGCCTGCCGAACGACGTCTACTTCACGGTTGGCCTGATCACCATCATCGGGCTGGCGGCGAAAGACGCCATCCTGATCATCGAATTCGCCAGGGACCTGCGCGCGCAAGGCAAGCCGCTGATCGAGGCGACGGTGGAAGCCTGCAGCCTTCGCTTCCGCCCGATCCTGATGACCGGCCTTGCCTTCGTCTGCGGCGTACTGCCGATGGTGGTCGCGACCGGCGCCGGCGGCGCCAGCCAGCAGGCGCTCGGCACCAGCGTGATGGGCGGCATGATCGCGGTGGTCGTCCTGGCACTCTTGATGGTGCCGGTGTTCTTCGTGGTCGTGCAGCGGGTGCTGGCGGGGGACCGGGAGGCGGGGGAGAAGGCGGGGGCCGTGGACCCGCAGGGGACGGCGGAGCCCATCAAGTGACTCGTCGTTGCCGGGCTTGACCCGGCAATCCATCTTGCGGAAACGTTTTGCGAAGATTGATGGATGTCCGGATCAAGTCCGGGCATGACGAATGAAATTACTTCCCCAGCGGCTTCAAAATCTTCACCAGCTCGGCATGGATGTATTCATTGCCGCAGACCACGTTGCCTGATTTCAGCGGGTCGTCGCTGCCTTCGATGCCGGAGACGGTGCCGCCGGCCTCGCGCACAATGATCTGCCCGGCCGCCATGTCCCAGGGCTGCAGGTTGCGTTCCCAATAGCCGTCGAGGCGGCCGGCGGCGACGAAGGCCATGTCGAGCGAGGCGGCGCCGAACCGGCGCAGGCCCGCCACCCGGTTCTGGATTTCGGTCATTTCCCGGCGCGAAAGCTCGTGGTCGCCGCGTCCGATATGCGGCAGCCCGCAGGCGATCACGCAGTCGCCGAGCTGGCGGCGGCCGGCGACACGCAGCCGCTGGTCGTTGAGGAAGGCGCCCTTGCCGCGCTCGGCGGTATAGAGCTCGTCATTGGCGGGATTGTAGATCACGCCGGCGATCAGCGTGCCCTCGCGCTGCAGGCCGATCGAAATCGCAAATTGCGGAATGCCGTGCAGGAAGTTGGTGGTGCCGTCGAGCGGGTCGACGATCCAGGTGTGGGTCTTGTCGTCGCCGATCCGGACCCCGCCTTCCTCGCCGATGAAGCCGTAGCCCGGCCGCGCCTTGGTGAGATCGGCGAGCAGCATTTCCTCGGCGCGCTTGTCGGCCAGGGAGACGAAATTGGCCGGCCCCTTCAGCGACACCTGAAGGTTCTCGATCTCGCCGAGGTCGCGCTTGAGGCTGCGGCCGGCGCGGCGCGCGGCCTTGACCATGACGTTCATAAGGGCTGATTGCAGCATGATCCCGGCTTGTAATTCGATGTTTCGACGGTGAAGGCGCGCTCCCTCTCCAATCCGGAGGGGGTGGGGTGAGGGGCTACGGACGGAGCGAGGGCCGAACCCGACGGCCCGATGCGGAGCCAAGGAC
>JBAQER010000189.1:0-7562 GCA_049286845.1 Bradyrhizobium sp. | reverse complement strand
TCCTCTTCGGCTACGGCGACAAATACGGTCATGAGGTGAACTCGATCCACTTATTATTCTGAAATTTGGAACTATATTTTCCATTATATGGCTATTCTTCTATTTATTGGAATTTGGCACAGTGGCATCCGTCAACAGCACGACGACACATCCAAACTAAAACAGGAGAAACACCGTGGCACGCATCAACCTCGTGACGACCGAATCGGCTAGTCCGGAACAGAAGGCCCTTTACGACGCCATCCATGCCCAGCTCGGCATGGTGCCCAACTTCCTCAAGGTTTTCGCCAACTCTCCGGCTGCCCTCAAGGCGTTCCTGGGACTGCACGGCATCGCCGGCGACGGATCACTCGATCCGCAGACGCGCGAGCGCATCGCCCTTGCCCTGGCCCAGCAGAACAGCTGCGAGTATTGCCTTTCGGCGCACACGGCGATCGGCCGCAAGGCGGGCCTGGATACCGCCGAGATCGAGGCCAACCGCTCCGGCACCAGCCGGGATGAAAAGGCGGCCGTGGCCGTCAGGTTTGCGCGCTCACTGGTCGCGCACATGGGAGAAGTCACAACCGCTGAACTGCAGGAAATGCGCAACGTCGGCTACGGCGAATCCGACATCGTCGAGGTCATCACCCACGTCGGCATGAACATCCTGACCAATCTGCTGGGCAAGGCCGGACGCATCGACATCGACTTCCCGAAGGTCGGGTTGAAGCTTGCCGCCTGATCCCGCCCATCGATGCCGGGGGCCCTGCCCCCGGCAATAAGGAGATTCCTCATGGCCCGCGCCTTCGCCAAGATTGCCTTCACTCCGAAAGTTCAAGCCGCCCAGGCACGGATGGGGAGTCGCGACGCTTACCGTGCGGCCGAACTGGGTGATGCCGAAGCGGCCGAGCTCGGCGTCTACGAAGTCGAATTCATCGGCGCACGGGACAGCTTCTACCAGGGCACCGTGGGGGAGAACGGCTGGCCTTATGTCCAGCACCGCGGCGGGCCGACCGGTTTCCTGAGAGTTCTGGGGCCGCAAACGATCGGTTATGCCGACTTCTCCGGCAATCGTCAGTACATCTCGGTGGGCAACCTTGACGGAGACGACCGGGTCAGCCTGTTCCTGATGGACTATCCCGGGCAGCGGCGGCTCAAGATATGGGGACGTGCACGACTGATTGACGAGAGCACGGAACCGGCCCTCGTAGCCCGCCTTGAGTCGCCCGACTATCGGGCTCGCGTCGAGCGTGGGGTGGTCATCTCGGTTGAAGCCTTCGACTGGAATTGCCCGAAATACATTACGCCACGCTTCACCGAGCGCCAGGTCTGGGAACTCGTCCGTAGCCGGCAGAAGGAGGTCGGAGAGATCAAGCCGACCGCAACCGCTACGGGTGAAACAGGCAGCGGCGCGCTGAAGCTTGTCGTCACCGGCATGCGCCAGATGACACCGCAGGTGCGGGCCTACGAGCTGCGCGCGCCGGACTGGAGCGACTTGCCTCCCGTCACGGCAGGCGCGCATCTCGCGGTGCCGGTTCGAATGTCGGACGGCTCGATCGTCACGCGGCAGTATTCGCTGGCCACGCATCCGCACCGGCGCGACATGTACGAGATTGCGGTATTGCGCGAGGAAGCGGGACGCGGCGGATCGGCTGCCATCCATGCCTCGTGGCGGATCGGTACCCGACTGATGCTCGACGTTCCGGCCAACCAGTTTCCCCTCCATGATGACCGCCGCCATACCGTACTGGTCGCCGGTGGCATCGGCATCACGCCGATCAAGGCCATGGCCCAGGAGCTCAAGGCGCGTGGCAACCTCTTCGAACTGCACTACAGCGGCAGGACCGCCGCCGACATGGCTTATCGGGACCGGCTGGCCGTCGAGTTTCCCGGCCAGTTGCACCTGTATTTCACGCGAACCCCGGGGGGAAGCCGAATTGATCTTCACTCGGTCATGCGCAACGCCCCCGCGGACGCACTGTTCTACGTCTGCGGGCCTGGACAGCTGATAGAGAACGCCAAAGTGGCGGCCCGCGAACTTGCGATCCCCGCGGGGCGTTTACAGTACGAGAGTTTCGAATGAGCCGCAGCGCGCCGAACTCTGCCGCGGCGCTCCCGGGCAGCTGGGTGGGATTGCGACTGCTTCGTCTCATTGCGCCGCGATGAGCGGGGATCGCGACCTCCGGAGAAGGTAATCTCCGCCGATGTTCCGATCCCGATGGGCCGCGCTCCTAGCCGGCACTCTGGCGCTGATCTCCCTCATCGCGGTGTACGTGGCGCTCAAGGAGACCGGTACGCTTGGCACCATCCTCGACGCAGCTGCGTTGCGCGAGCAGATCGAACACATGGGGATCTGGGGACCGCTCGCGGTCATTGCGCTGATGGTGCTCGCCGTTCTGGTGAGCCCGGTCCCGAGCGCGCCGATCGCGATGGCAGCCGGCGCAGTCTTCGGGCACACCTGGGGGACGCTCTACGTCGTCGCGGGGGCGGAAGCGGGAGCGCTTGCGGCATTCGCGATCGCGCGCCTGCTGGGCAAGGCGGCAGTGCATCGCTGGGTCGGCGAGCGCCTGCCGGCCGGGATGATCGGGTCGCAGAACGCGTTGACGTGGATCGTTTTCGCGAGCCGCCTGCTGCCGTTCGTCTCCTTCGACCTGGTCAGCTACGCCGCCGGCCTGACGCTGCTGTCGGCCTGGCGCTTTGCGCTCGCGACGCTCGCCGGCATCATTCCCGCGAGTTTTCTGCTGGCCCATTTCGGCCACGAATTGAGCGGCGGCGAAGCCGATGTGTTCCTCTACACCGCGCTGGGACTCGGCCTGGTCACGGCCGTTCCCGTCGCCGTCAAGCTCTGGCGCGACCGCGCGCGCCGGCGCTCCGGATAGGCAGCAGCTGCGGGCGCGGTGAAAGTTTGCGGCGCCAGAAGCGACAAAGGTGCATATGACATCGACCACGGTTACCCCCGCGTCTCCGCTCAACGTTCTGGGGCTCTGGCGCATCGCCCCCGATACCCGGCTGCCCGCGCGCGCGGAGCGTACGCTCGAGAATCTGCGCCGCGACAGCGAAATCCTGATCGGCTGGGTCCAGGCGGCCCTGGTCGCGGTCCTCGGCACGCTGTACCTGGTCTCGCCCAGCACCTCGCCCGTTGACGCCGTCTTTCGTCCCGTCCCCTGGGCACTCGGCATCTACGCCTGCTTCACCGTGCTGCGCCTGCATCTTGCCTACCGGAATCGCCTGACGTTCGCCCTCAAGCTCGCCTCCGTGGTGGTGGATGTAGCCATGCTGATGATCACGATCTGGAGCTTCCACATCCAGTACAGCCAGCCGGCGGCCTTCTACCTCAAAGCGCCGACGCTGCTTTATGTGTTCATATTCATCGTCCTGCGCGCCCTCACGATCACGCCGGGTTACGTGCTTTTTGCGGGCCTCGCCGCGGCAGCAGGCTGGTTGATCCTCCTTGGCTACGCCCTGATGGAACCCGGCGGAGCCGCGCTTGTGACGCACGACTACGTCGAATACATGAACTCCTCCAGGATCCTGATCGGCGGAGAGATCGATCGCGTGGTGTCGATCCTGATCGTGACGCTCGTGCTGTCCGTCTCGGTCGCCCGTGCCCGGATGCTTCTTTTCCGCGCCGTCACCGACCAGGCTTCCGCCAGGCAGTTGTCGCGCTTTTTCTCCCCCGAGATCGCCGAGCGGCTGCTGCGCGCGGATGAGCTGCTGCAGCCCGGCGACGGCGAGCAGCGCCACGCGGCCGCCATGTTCATCGATCTGCGCGGTTTCACTAGGCTATCGGCGACGCTGCCGCCCGCCGAACTGATCGACCTGCTGCGCGAATATCAGCGCATCGCGGTGCCGGTCATCCACCGCCACAACGGCAGCGTCTCGACCTATCTCGGAGACGGCATCATGGTCACCTTCGGCGCCACGCGGCCCACCGGCAGCTGCAGCGCGGATGCCCTGCGATGCGCGGAGCAGCTGCTCGGGGCGCTGGCGGCGTGGTGCACGGACCGCGAAGCGAGGAATCTTCCCGCGCCCGGCGTAGGCGTCGGCCTGGATGCGGGCACCGTCACCTGCGGCGTCATCGGCGACGACGCCCGGCTCGAATACGCCATCATCGGCGACCCCGTCAACCGCGCCGCGAAATTTCAGAATCAGACCAAAGTCGAGGGCGTGCTCGGACTCGCAAGCCTCTCCTGCTACGAGCGCGCGATCGCGCAGGGCTACGTTCCCGAGCATCCCCGGCGCCTGCTCGCGGCGCGAACGGTGGACGGCATTCCGGCGCCGGTGGACCTGGTCGTTCTCGGCCAGTCCGGTACGCGCGCGGCCTGAGGCACGAAGGTGAATTGGCTGGGCGGACTGCTGATCGTCGTTGCCGGCGCGGCGTTCGGCCAGGACTTTGATCACTCGCACGGGGCCTGGAACGCCCTGGTGAAGAAGCACGTCGTACTGATCGCGAAGGGCAATGCGTCGCAGGTCCGCTACGCGGATTTCTCGAGGGATCGCAGCGCGCTCAGGAACTACCTGGATTCCCTTTCCGGCGTGCCCGAAGCGCAGTTCAACGCCTGGCCGCGCGCACAGCAGATGGCGTTCCTGATCAATGCCTACAATGCGTTCACGGTGGAGCTGATTCTTGCCAACTACCCGGTGAAATCCATCAAGGATATCGGCAGCGACCTGTTCGGCAACCGCTGGAAGAAGAAGTTCTTCAGGCTCTTCGGCCAGGATTCCTATCTCGATCAGATCGAGCACGAGATGCTGCGCAAGCCCGGCCGTTATGACGATCCACGCGTGCATTTCGCGGTCAATTGCGCGTCGGTCGGCTGTCCGATGCTGCGCGAGGAAGCCTACCTGGCGCAGCGCCTGGAGGCCCAGCTCGAGCAGCAGACCGTGCGGTTCCTGTCCGACCGCTCCCGCAACCGCGTGAGCGCGCAGGGAAAGCTGGAACTGTCGAAGATCTTCGACTGGTTCAAGGAAGACTGGTCGGGCCGCCATGCGGCGATCCCCTCGCGGGAGAGCTATCTGGCGAAATACGCCAGCCTCCTGACCGACGACCCCGAACACCGGAGGCTGGTCGCCGACGGCAGGGCGCCGCTCACCTTCCTCGATTACGACTGGTCGCTGAACGACGCGCGAAACTGACCGCGGCCGAGGCATGATGGAACTTACAATGCGGACTCCCACATAGGAGAACCGCATGAAGGCATTTGATCTTTCGGGCCGCGTCGCCATCGTCACGGGCGGCAACGGCGGCATCGGCTTGGGGCTCGCGCGCGGCCTGGCTGCGCCCGGCGCAAAAGTGGTGGTCGCCGGCCGCAACGCGCAAAAAAGCGCGGCCGCCGCGAAGGAACTGGGTGGAATTGCCGTTGATGTTGATTTGCTAAAGGAATCCGACTGCAAAAAGCTGGTCCATGAAACTGCAAAACAACTGGGGCGGCTCGACATCCTGGTCAACAACGCCGGCATCAACATCCGCAAGCAGCCGCAGGAGTACACGCTCGCGGAGTACCACGAGGTCATGAACACCAACCTCACCAGCGCCTTCCACCTCTCGCAGCTCGCCTACCCCGAAATGAAGAAATCCGGCGGCGGCAAGATCATCAACATCGGCTCGATGATGTCGATCTTCGGTGCCTCGTTCACCACGCCTTACGCCGCCTCCAAGGGCGGCATCGTGCAGATGAGCCGCGCCATGGCCTGCGCCTGGGCGAAGGACAACATCCAGGTCAACTGCGTGCTGCCGGGCTGGATCGACACCGACCTCACGCGCCGGGCGCGCAAGCAGTTGGACGGATTGCACGAGCGCGTGCTCGCACGCACGCCCGCCGGCCGCTGGGGCGACCCGGCGGATTTCGCCGGCATCGCCGTATTCCTCGCCAGCAGCGCGTCGGACTGTCTGACCGGGACGGCGATCCCCGTGGACGGCGGCTACTCGGTGCAGGGCTGACGGGGCGGAGCTAGACGGCGCGGACCTGCTGGATGTCCGTGGCGCCCTGCAGGATCTTGTCGATGCCGTCCTGCTTCAGCGTGCGCATGCCGTTGGCCATCGTAGCACTTCGGATCTCGGCAATCGGCGCGCGCGCCTGGACCAGCCGCTTGACCGCGGCATTGGCCACCAGCAATTCATAGACGCCCATGCGCCCCTGGTAGCCGATATGGTTGCACTGCTCGCAGCCCTCCGCGCGATACAGGACGATCGCGCCGTCGGCGTTGCCATGGCGTTTGCGCCAGGCGAGCAGCAGCGCCGCGGCATCGCCGCCGGTATCGACGCAATACTCCTGCGCCAGCTGCTCCAGTTCTCCCGCCGCCGCGGTATACGCGACTTTGCATTCCCCGCACAGCCGCCGCACGAGGCGCTGCGACAGCACCCCGAGCAGCGCGTCGGCGAAATTGAACGGATCCATGCCGAGGTCGAGCAGCCGTACCACGCTCTCGGCGGCGCTGTTGGTGTGCAGGGTGGATAGCACCAGGTGGCCGGTGAGCGATGCCTCGATGCCGGTCTTGGCCGTCTCCGCGTCGCGCATCTCGCCGACCATGATCACGTCGGGGTCGGCGCGCATGAAACTCCGCATGGCGGCGGCGAACGTCCAGCCCAGCTTGGCGTTGACCTGCACCTGGCGCAGGCCCGGCTGGGTGATTTCGATCGGATCCTCGGCAGTCCAGATCTTGCGCTCGTCGGTGTTCAGGTCGCCCAGCAACGAATGCAGCGTGGTGGTCTTTCCGGAGCCGGTCGGCCCGCACACGAGGAACAGCCCGTGCCGCCGCGTCATCAGCTGCTTCACCGAGGCGAGCGCCGCGGCGTCGAACCCGAGCTGGTCGATCGCCACCGGCGTGGCGGCCGACAGCACGCGCATCACCACGTCCTCCAGGCCGTTCGAGGTCGGAATGGTGGCGACGCGCAACTCAACGCGCGCCGGGCCGAAGCGGCTGAACTCGATCTTCCCGTCCTGCGGCCTGCGCCGCTCGGTGATATCGAGCTGGCTCATGATCTTGATGCGCGAGATCACCGCGCGACGGAACTTGGACGGCAATTCCAGATAGGTGATCAGCACCCCGTCCTTGCGGAAACGGACGCGGGTCCCTTTGCTCTCCGGATTCACCTCGATATGGATGTCTGACGCCTTTTGTTCCGCGGCATCGAGGATGATCTTGTTCACCAGCTTGACCAGGGTCGTGTCGTTCTGCTCCGCATGCCGTTCGTCCAGCTCGAGCTCTGCGCTCTCGGCTGCGAGCAGCGCGGTCAGTTCCCCGATGTGGGACTCCGCTTCGGATGGCCGCGACTGCGGCAACGCGGCATCCCTTTGCCTTTCAGCGGCGCGCGCCGTCGAGGCCTCCGTCAGGCCCGGCGGGCCGTAGTTCCTGAGCAGCGCGCCGCGGATGTCGCTCGCGGACGCCATCACGGGAATCAGCTTCGAGCCGACGATGAAGCGCAGGTCCTCCATCTTCGCCATGTCCATCGGATTGTCGACCGCGACCACCAGTGACTTGTCCGACTCGGCCAGCGGCACGGCCTGATAGCGGTAGGCGACGTTGCCGGGAATTTTTTTCAAGACCTCCGGCGCGACCGCGAAGGCGCGCAGGTCGATGAA
>JBAQER010000188.1:0-2104 GCA_049286845.1 Bradyrhizobium sp. | reverse complement strand
CTCTGGCCCCGCAACAAGGCAACTTTCGACGAGGCGGCGAGAATGCCGTTGCGGGAGGAATAGAACATGGCTGAGCACAACGAAATCGACCAAGTCACCGGTACCGCGACCACGGGTCATCAGTGGGACGGCATCAAGGAACTGAACACCCCGCTGCCGCGCTGGTGGGTCATCACCTTCTACATCACGATCATCTGGTCGATCGGTTACTGGATCGTCTATCCGGCGTGGCCGCTGTTGGCGAGCCACACCACGGGTCTGTTCGGGTACTCGTCCCGGGCCGATGTCGCCGTTGAACTCGCCAACCTGGAAAAGATCCGCGGCGACAAGATGGTGAAGCTCGGGGCGGCGTCGCTGGTCGAAATCGAGAAGGATCCGGCGTTGCTCGCGCTCGCCCGCGCCCGCGGCAAGACAGTGTTCGGCGACAATTGTGCGCCGTGCCACGGCAGCGGCGGCGCCGGCGCCAAGGGCTATCCCAACCTGAACGACGACGAATGGATCTGGGGCGGCTCGCTCGACAAGATCCTGGAGACGATCCAGTACGGGGCGCGCTCCGGGCATGCGAAAGCTCACGAAGGCGCCATGCTCGCCTTTGGCAAGGAAGGCGTCCTGAAAAAGGAAGAGATCGTCACCGTCGCCAACTACGTCCGCTCGCTGTCCGGGCTGTCCACCGGCAAGGGATATGACGCCAAAGCGGGCGCCAAGATCTTCGCCGACAACTGTGTCGCCTGTCACGGCGACGCCGGCAAGGGCAACCAGGAACTCGGTGCGCCAAATCTCACCGACAAGATCTGGCTCTATGGGTCCGATGAGGCCACCCTGGTCGAAACCATCAGCAACGGTCGTGCCGGCGTCATGCCCGCATGGGTGGGGCGTCTCGACCCCTCCACGGTCAAGGCCCTGGCGGTGTACGTCCACTCGCTCGGCGGGGGCCAATAGGCCAGGATTCGACTGGGAAATCCTGGATATCGTTTGAGCTGGATCAACTCCGCACGCGGAGTTGAGTCTAGCTTCAATCGACAATGCGAGATAAATCCCTGCGATGAACAAGCCTGTTCCACCGACCGAGTTGCAACAATACGAAGACGACGCGCCGCTCTATGCCGCGCGGAAGAAAGTATACCCGCAGAGCGTCTCCGGTAGCTTCCGCCGCATTAAATGGGGCCTGATGGCGTTCTGCCTCGGGGTCTATTACCTGCTGCCGTTCGTGCGATGGAACCGCGGCCTCGGCGCGCCAGACCAGGCGGTGCTGATCGATCTCCCCAACAGCCGCTTTTACTTCTTCTTCATCGAGCTGTGGCCGCAGGAGGTCTACTATTTTACCGGCCTGCTGATCGTCGCCGCGCTGACGCTGTTCCTGATGAATTCGCTCGGAGGCCGCATCTGGTGCGGCTATCTCTGCCCGCAAACGGTGTGGACCGACCTGTTCTACGCCGTCGAACGCATGATCGAGGGGGACCGGCGCGAGCGCATGCGCAAGGACGCCGCGGGCGGCGCCATGAAGCTGCAGCGTTTCGCCGAGATCGGGCTGAAACACGCGATCTGGCTGGTGATCGCCTGGTGGACCGGCGGCGCCTGGGTTCTCTATTTTAACGACGCGCCGACGCTGGTGAAGCAGCTCGTCTTCTTCCAGGCGCCGATGCTGGCCTATATCTGGATCGCGATCCTGACGGCGACGACCTACGTGCTCGCCGGTTTCATGCGCGAACAGGTCTGCGTCTACATGTGCCCGTGGCCGCGGATCCAGGCCGCGCTGACCGACGAATGGGCGCTGAACGTCACCTACAAATACGACCGGGGCGAAAAGCGCACCTCACTGAAGAAGGCCAAGGAATTGCGGGCGCTCGGTCAGCCGGTCGGCGACTGCATCGACTGCTATCAATGCGTCGCCGTCTGCCCCACCGGTATCGATATCCGCGACGGCGCGCAGCTTGAGTGCATCCAGTGCGGCCTGTGCATCGATGCCTGCGACACCGTGATGAAGAAGATCGGCAGGGAAACCCGTCTGATCGGATACGACAACGACATCAACATCCACCGGCGCCAGGCCGGCAAGTCGCCGATCTATCGCTTCGTCCGGCCGCGCACCATCGTCTATAGCGCC
>JBAQER010000187.1:0-7133 GCA_049286845.1 Bradyrhizobium sp. | reverse complement strand
CCTGCAGGTCGGTGGGGAAGCCCGGAAACGGCGCGGTGGAAACGTCGACCGGCTTGATACCGGCGCCGTTTCGGGAAACACGGATGCCTTCGTTGTTGGGGGTGATGACCGCTCCGGCCCGGGTCAGCACATCGAGCGCCGATTGCAGCAGCTCCGGTCGCGCCCCGGCCAGCTGCACGTCGCCGCCGGTCATCGCCACCGCGATTGCATAGGTGCCGGTCTCGATCCGGTCGGGCAGCACGGTGTGCCGCGCGCCGTGCAGCTTCGTCACACCTTCGACCACGATGCGCGGCGTGCCGGCGCCGGAGACGCGCGCGCCCATCGCGTGCAGGCAATCGGCGACATCGAGGATTTCCGGCTCGCAGGCGGCATTGGTGATGACCGTGGTGCCTTTTGCCAACGTCGCCGCCATGACAGCGACATGGGTGCCGCTCACCGTCACCTTGGGAAAGTCGATTGTTGCGCCCGTCAGGCCGCCGGGCGCTTTTGCGATCACATAGCCGCCGTCGATCGCGATCTCGGCGCCGAGCTTCTGCAGCGCCATGATCAACAGATCGACCGGCCGGGTGCCGATGGCGCAGCCGCCGGGCAGCGACACCCTGGCCTCATGCATCCGCGCCAGGAGCGGCGCGATCACCCAGAAGCTGGCGCGCATCTTCGACACCAGCTCGTAGGGCGCGGTGGTATCGATGATGTTGGCCGCCGAAATATGCAGGGTCTGGCCCTGGTATTCGTGGTCGCCGGGCCGCTTGCCCGCTGACATGATATCGACGCCGTGATTGCCGAGAATGCGCTGCAGTTGGGCGACGTCGGCCAGCCGCGGCACGTTGTCGAGGATCAGCGTCTCCTCGGTCAGGAGCCCCGCGATCATCAGCGGCAATGCGGCATTCTTCGCGCCCGAAATCGGAATCGTGCCATTGAGCTTGCTGCCGCCGACGATGCGAATGCGATCCATGCCAAATCCTGCTTTTTGCTATGCACAAAGTATAGGGCGAAGCGGCCCCGGATGGCAAAAGGGCCGGAATTTGCGGCTATTTGATGGGTTTGAGCAGAGTTTGCCCGTCATTCCCAATGGGCATCCCCACACCCGTGAATGCCAACCGAACTGACAATCCCTGGAAAGTCATCGGCGCGCAGCCGTCAACAGCAGCTCATTTGGACCCTCCCATCCGGTCGGCGTCTCGTACCGGCCGAGAGCCTCTTCCATATCGGCCCAGGCCGCCGCGGCCTTGGTCGGCTCCAAGCGCTGCACAATCTGTACGACCGGCCCCGCCGATGTCCGGATGAAGTCCATATAGTCCTTCACTGTCGGCAGCCTGAACGGCGCCGCAAGCCTGGTTGTCGCGATCTCGCGGAAGCCCGCCTCCCTGAACAGTTCGTCGATCAAACCGGGTTTGCCGAGGCTTAGCAGGCCGCCTGGCTGAAAGGGATCACGCGGTGGCAAGCCGGCGTGCCTGAACGCAACCGACATCAACGTCGTCACGCAAGGATTGGCCTGCGGCGCCCCAAACACAATGGTGCACACGCCGCCGCCGGGCTTGAGCACCCGCGCCATTTCACGCAATCCCTGCAACGGATCGCCGAACAACATCAGGCCGAGCCGGCAGACCACAGCGTCAAATTGGGCGCCTTCCATCTGAAGCTTTTCACCGTCCGAAACGCGTGTCTCGACGTTACGATAGCCCGCTGCGGCGGCCCGCTGCGCCGCGAATTGCAGAATGTCGGGCGAGAGATCCGTCGCCAGCACATGGCCTTGCGGACCGACCCGCGCGGCGACGTCGAGAGTCTGGTCGCCGGCGCCGGCGGCCACATCGAGCACGCGGCAGCCGGGTTCAACACCGGCCATGCCGAGCATGGCCTGCGTCGCTTCTTGCAGCCACGGCCGTATAACGGCGCCAGCGTCGCTCCAACCCTTGGCCATCTGATTCCACTGCGCACGCGCCGCCGCTGTGGCGGCCTCGCCATCGATGGCAGACTTGGCAGTCATGAGACGCTCCTTGTGGCGCAGGCTTAATGATGCAGGGGATCGAGAAACGGCGTATCGGGCGCGCTGACGTAAAAGATGACCACCTTCGTCAACTCGGTGGCGCTCGGATTGTAGCCGGTCATCGCCACGTTCGGCGGCTCCACCATCGCCTCGCCGGCCTTCACCGTGAGCGAAGGGCGGTCCTTGAGTTCGAGCGTGAAGGCGCCTTCCAGCACGTAGACGGGCACCGGAAAGCGATGGCTGTGGTAGACAGTCTTGTCACCCGGCTTGAACGTGGCGGTCAGGACCCGGACCGCCTGCTTGTCGCCCTTCGGCAATCCCTCGACGATCTGTTGCAGGACCAGATTGGGTTTGGCGAAGCCAGGGGCCTGCGCGTAGGCGGGAATGCTGAGGATCGCCATGAGCGCACAGCCGACGCCGGGTGTGAAACGCATCTGATGTTCTCCATCGTCACCCATACGGGGGGCAGACGCCCCGATGATCGAGGCCCGTCAAACCTAGGCGCCAGCGGCGGCCTATGGGAGCAGCAACATTGCGAGACCGGGCAGCAGAAGTGCATAATGAACAGATGTTCGATTGGAACGATTTGAAGTATTTTCTTGCCGTCGCGCGACATCACAGCACGATCGCGGCCGGCAAGTCGCTTGGGCTCAGCCAGTCGACCGTGCATCGGCGGTTGAGCGAGCTGGAACGGCGGATCGGCCGGCAGCTGGTGACACGCCATCCGACCGGCTATCGCCTTACGGAATTGGGCGAGGAATTGCGGCCTTATGCCGAGCGTGTCGAAGTTGCCGTCACCGACTTCGAGCGGCGGGTGAGCGATACTGCCCGCGACCTGACCGGTGTGATCCGGGTGACCTGTCCCGAACCGATCGTCTACCGCATGACGAAATCGTCGCTGCTCGACCGCTTCCACGCCCGCCATCCCAAGCTTCGGGTCGAATTCGTGACCAGCGATCGCTATCTCGATCTGTCGAAGGGCGAAGCGGACGTCGCCTTCCGGTCGGGCGATACCGATGACGAACTGGTCGGCCGCAAGATCGCGGACTCGATCTGGGCGGTTTATGCCAGCCGGGCTTATATTGAGCGTCATGGCCAGCCGGAGCGGGTGGAGGATATATCGCGCCATCTTTTGGTGGGCTTCGACGAATCGCTGAACCAGCATCGCGCCGCGAAGTGGCTGCGCGAGGTTGCTCCAGATGCCAAGATGTCGGCGCGGAACAACAGCGTGCTTGGCCTTGTTTACGCGGTGAAGTCGGGTATCGGCCTGGGCGCGCTCCCGACCGCTCTGGGGGACGCGGAATCGGATCTGGTGCGCGTGCTCGGACCAATTCCCGAACTGGCTCGAAGCTGGCGCCTGTTGACTCATCCCGACCTCAGGCGTGTTCCCCGCATTGCGGCTTTCTTCGACTTCATCATCGAAGAGCGCGAGTCGCTGAAATCCATCCTGACCGGATAAATTCCCGGAAGCGGGGTCCCGCTCTCCTGTCGCACTCAAGCGATGAGCAGACATTGAGCAAGCCGCCTTCCTCAAGCCCGATCTATGGGTGCACCCCCGGTCTAAACGCGCAACACGCCCTGCCCGACGATGCCGGTGGCGCCGAACAGGATGACCTTCATTCCGGGGTGAGCTCGGTTCATGACTTGATGAACGCGAGAAGGTCGGCGTTGATCGTGGCGGCTCCCGTGGTGGGCATGCCGTGCGGAAAGCCCTTGTAGGTCTTCAGCGTCCCGTTCTTCAGAAGCTTGGCCGACAATGCCGCGGAGTCGGCATAGGGAACGATCTGATCGTCGTCACCATGCATCACCAGCACGGGCACGGTGATCTTCTTGAGGTCTTCGGTGAAATCGGTCTGCGAGAAAGCGACGATGCCGTTGTAATGCGCTTTGGCGCCGCCCATCATGCCCTGGCGCCACCAATTCTCGATGACGGCCTCGGAGGCCTTGGCGCCCGGCCGGTTGTAGCCGTAGAACGGACCGGCAGCGATGTCGCGATAGAATTGCGAGCGGCCGGCCGCGAGCTGCGCCTGAAATCCGTCGACAGACGCGGCGTGGAAAGCAGGTTCCGGGCCACACCGCGCGCGGTTGAAAAAAATATCCGTGCAAGAGCAGCAGCTACTCGCCCGGCTTTTTTCCGTGCCCGTCACGTAAGGCGCCGGCGTCATCGCGAGGGGCGGCCGTCACCTCGCCGCGTCCCCTCGCCTGCGACTTGCGTCGCCTGAGATTTTCACGCAGCGCCAGCTTCAGCCGGTCAGCCCGCGAATTTTTCGTCGCCTGGCCCTCGCCTTTGTCCTTGTCATCCTTCATCGTGGACCTGTTCGAATGGCGCCTCGGAAAGCGCAAGCACCGGAGAATAGACCGGCCCCACGGGGCCGCGCTGGAATTTTCCGCCAATATCGGCCAATGGCCACTCAGGGGCATCGACCTCGTCAAATTCAACGAGGCGGGCGAAATGGTCGAATTCGAGGTCATGGTCCGCCCGCTCAGGACGCTGCAGGCGCTGGCAGAGGAAATTGGGAACCGGATCGACCCGCAACTGGCCCAGTTGAAGGCCGCCGCGGGCGCTCCACACTGATTTCGGCCGTTTTTGAGGGTCTGATAGCCCCGTCCCGCGCTTGCGCAGACGGGGGCCTTGTGGCAAGGATCGGCCCGCTCTGTAGGGGCCTTTTGGCCGATTCTCCTAATCCGGGGCATGCTGCCGTAGCTCAGTGGTAGAGCACTCCATTGGTAATGGAGAGGTCGACAGTTCAATCCTGTCTGGCAGCACCATTTTTGCTGGCTTTTCAGCTCATTAGCGATTTTTCCCACATAGGCTTCCCACACAGCCGCCCGGGACAAGCAGCCGCGAAAATCGGCGCGTGACAGCGTTTGGGAAACTGCAAGAACCGATCACAAACGCGTTGGCGGCCGGGTAAATGCGCAGTTCTTGGCACGCTGCGTTTCCCCAGCCATCAACAACGCAGGCGCCCCTGACGACGATCATCACACGCTTCGCGTGCTATATTTGTCGCCTGCAGCGAGTCGCGGGCAGCGGACGAGGTCTGCACCCTAATTAGCGATGTGTCTCGACGATCAATTTCTTTCGGAAATCAACACAGAGGCGCCACATGGCTAGATGCACAGCACCGGTGGAAGGCCATCGCTCAGCGAGCGCTGCAGCTTCGTGCCCTGCATGCCGCGGTAGCTGGGGCCGCCGCTACAGCAGTTACAGTTCGCATTCGCCCCCGTCGTACTCGGCCCCGTCCTACTCCTCGTCGGGGAGCAGCGGGGGCGGCCGAAGCAGCGGCGGCGGGTCCAGCCGCAGCACAAAACCACGCTGGTCGAGAGCCGGTTCGACTCAGTTTTACACGCCCGAGGAAGTACGGGCGCTCACGCCAATCCGTGAAACCGTCGAGAAGCGAGCGTCCCTGCCTGACCTACGGCACATCTTTCTGTGCCATGCGTGGGACGACCGGCAGGGGGTCGCCAAGGACCTGTACGATCTGCTCGTGGCACGCAATGTCTCGGTCTGGTTCAGCGAGAATGACATTGGCCTCGGCGAGCCGTTTCTCCGCGCTATCGACAAGGGCTTGGCGAAGTCACGGATCGGGATCGTGCTGGTGACCCCTGCGCTACTGAAGCGCCTCCCAGCAGCGGGCGTCGCAGACAAAGAGCTTTCGGTACTCCTAGCGCGTGACCAGCTCGTTCCCGTCGTGCATGAGACGACGTACGAAGCTCTCCGCGAAGTCAGCCCCATGCTCGCCTCGCGAAACGGCCTTGACACTGCAGAAATGCCGATGGCCGACGTCGCGGCCAAGCTCGCCGAGCTGGTCGCCATCTAGCCGCCGAAAGACCGGTGACATTGCTTCGCCGAGCGAGGCAAACAGCTAAAATTTTCCGATCGGAGGCAGCGGCTGACCAAGCAACGTCAGCCAGGCATCGAAAACGTTTTGCATAACGGACGACAGGGCACGCTGATCACCGTTCTCGTGTCCTGTCTCACGCATGAGCGCCTGAAAGTCGGCAGAGCCGCCAGCGGGTGCGGCGCTGGATAGTGTTGGCGCATCACGTCGACAATGACCGCGTCGGCAGTGCCGCTCGGAAAGCGAACGGTCGAGCCGTCCGGAGCATTGATTTCGATGAAACCGTTCGACGCCGCGGCCGATGCCGGCGCGGTTTGCGCAGCGGGCGGATGCGCGAGAGCACCGCTGATTTCCGTGTCGGTCGCGTCGCCAGGGAATTCGTGACGCCGACCTTCAAACTCGATCATGCGCTTCGGCGACGCCTGCAAGGCTGGTTGTGTTATTTTCGAACCCCTTCCTTCGTGCCTCACTGCCGTCAAAAGCAGCCACCGCATTCAGTTTGCGCTCTTACCGTCGAGTAAGGTCCGCATCAAAGCTCTGATCTGATCTTTGACCCACTTTTTGTCTGTCGGCGACAGATCCGGCGCCGCGTCTCCTTCAAGCATCTCTTCGACCACCCCCATTATCGCGACCCGCGCTTTGTCGTAGTCCTCGCGACTCCCAACGTAGGAGTTGACCAAGACGAATAACGCTGCCCATTCCTTCAGACCAAGCACCTTGACTTGGCCCGGGTCCAACTCGATTCGCCACTCGCCGACAGCGCTCAATCCGCCGTTGAAGATCGCTACGCAACCCTCTGGCACGGACGGCGGCCGTATCGTCGTAGCGTAAGCGGGAATGAGCCAGGCGCCCGGCTCTTCCGGGCTAGGATCTGCGGCACTTCGTCCGAGAAGAGCGCCCGTCTTGTGGTCGTAGTCCCAAATATCCATTTCGCCTCTCAGAATTTGATGCAGGCGAGCAGCGCGTTATTGCGCGGCCGCGTTTCTGTGCCGCCGCCCGTACTCGCGGTTCCGGTGCTAGTGGCGCCAGGCTGCAACACCGACGCCACGCCGGTGGAAGTTACGACGATAGTGGCGCCACCTAGGGTGCCAGTGTGTGTGTGGTCCTTGAACGACTCGGATTGGTGCGCGCCGAGCGCGCGCCCACTGTCGACACCGCGGCCGTCGTCGTAGCCCCGGATGAACTCGCCGCGGGCGTCGGGAATGCGGAACGTCGTCGACAGATCTCCGGTCGAGAACGCGCCGCTGTTGCCCGCGAGCCATGACGCGTCAGTAACGATGTTGCCCGACGCCGCAGCGTAGGCG
>JBAQER010000186.1:0-4306 GCA_049286845.1 Bradyrhizobium sp. | reverse complement strand
GTAGAGGCACTCCTCGTAAAGGGCCGCACCGATGCCCTGTACCACGCCGCCACGCAGCTGCTCGTCCACCAGCATCGGGTTGATCACCGTGCCCGAGTCCTCCACGCACCAGTGCTTGAGCAGCTTGACGAAGCCGGTGTCGGTGTCCACCTCGACGAGCGAGGCCTGGATGCCGTTGGTGAACGTGAAGCCGTACTCGCGCGGCGTGTAGTGGCGCGTCACCGTCAGTTCCGACTGGAAATCCATCGGCAGCGTGTCGGGGCGGAAGTAGGCGACGCGGCCGAGCTCGTCCAGGGGGATCTTTTTTTTCTGGGTCAGCTTGTCGACGATGAAATTGCTTTCAATGCTCAAAGTCTCTTTTTCGACATTCAGAATCTTCGAAGCGACATCCAGGATATTCGACATCAGCGCCCGGCCCGCCAGAAGCACTGCCTCCCCGCCGATGCCCGCCCCGCGCGAGGCCCAGGTGCCGCCGCCGTAGGGCGTGACCCCGGTGTCGCCCGTAATGACTTTTATTTTTTCCAAGGAAACTCCAACAGCACTTGCAGCAATTTGCGCAAAGATGCCCTCGGTGCCCTGTCCCTGCTCGGTGACGCCGCACATCACCGTCACCATGCCGCTCGGCTCCAGGCGCAGCGTCGCGCCGTCCTGCGCCGAGATGCGCGCGCCGCCCACGCCGTAGAAAGCGGGCGAAGGATTGGTGACTTCGATCATGGCCGCGAGGCCGATGCCACGGAAAACGTTCTTTTTTCGAAGTTGAATTTGCTCTTGTCTTAACGTTTCGTATTTCATGGTCTGTAAGAGCAAATCCAAACACTTGTGATGCGACAGCTTCTCGAACTTGACGCCTGACGGAAACGTGTACGGATAGGCGTCGTCCGGAATCAGGTTCTTGCGGCGGAACTCGGCCGGGTCCATGCCCAGCTTCGCCGCCGCCTTGTCCACGATGCCTTCGGTAAGCGCCACCGCGATGGGGTGGCCGACCGCGCGGTACTGGCAGGTGACGTTCTTGTTGGTGAAGACGACATTCAGTCTGCCGCGGTATGTCTGGTGCTTGTAGGGGCCGCCGGTCAGGTTGACCACCTGGTTGCCCTCGATGCCGCTGGTGCGCGGATACACCGAATACGGCCCGATGGCGGTGAGGTCATCCATGTCGAACGCCAGTATTTCTCCTGTTTTTTTAACTGCAATTCTTACTTTTACGCGATGCTCGCGCGCATGAATATCAGTAGCGAACGATTCCAATCTGTCGGCGATGAACTTCACCGGCCGGCGCAGCATCACCGACAGCGCCGCCGTCGCCATCTCGTCCGGATAGACATGCACCTTGATGCCGTAGGAGCCGCCGACGTCCCTGGCGATCACGCGCACGTTGCCCTCGGGGATGTTCAGGTGCCGCGAGAAGACGTCCTGCATCATGTGCGGCGCCTGGGTCGAGTGGTACACCGTCAGAGAATGCTCGGCCGCGTTGTAGTCGGCGAGGATGGAGCGCGTCTCCAGGCACACGCCGGTGTGGCGGCCGAATTCGAAGGTCTCCTCGACGACGACGTCCGCCTGCGCGAAGGTCTCGTCGACGCCGCCCGTGTCGTGGCTGCGTGCAAAGCAGATGTTGTCGCTGAATTCCTTGTGGATGATCCTCTTTCCCGCGAGGGACTCTTCCATGTCGGTGACGGCGGGCAGCTCCTCCCACTCGGCCTCGATGAGGGCCAGCGCATCCTCGCCCTGCGCGCGCGTCTCGGCGACCACCGCCGCCACCGCCTCGCCCTGCCAGCAGGCCCGCTCGATGGCGATGGCGTGCTGCGGCGGGGACTTGATGCCCTTCAGGTGCCCGAGCACCGCCACCCAGGGCGTGCAGTACTCGGCGACGGCGCGGCCGTCGAATATTCCGATCACTCCTGGAGAAGATCTTGCTTTTCCAGTTCTGAGAGCTTTTATCTTTGCATGAGCGTAAGGACTTCTGAAAAACACGGCATGCGCCAGCCGGGGAAAGCGCAGGTCGTCGGTGTAGGCGCCGCGCCCCTGCAGCAGGCGCTGCGCGTTCGGCCGCGGCACTGACTGGCCGATATAGCCGCGGTCGACGGTCGTCCCGGGCGCGTGCAGCGGCAGCTCAGCCTTGCCCATGGATCACCTCTTCGATGGCGTCGACAATCGCCTGGTAGCCGGTGCAGCGGCAGTAGTTGCCGGAAATGTGCTGTCGAATTTCCTCTCTTGTGAATTTCTTATTTTTTAAAACCAAATCTTGAGCCGCGAGAAGCATACCGGGTGTGCAGAAGCCGCATTGCAGGGCGTTCTTCTCGTGGAAGGCCTTCTGCAGCCGCGCGAGCTCACCCGAATCGCTCAAACCCTCGATGGTGTCGACCCGGCAGCCATGGGCCTGCACCGCGAGCATCAGGCAGCCGCGCACGATGGCGCCATTGACGCGCACAGTGCATGCGCCGCAGACTCCATGCTCGCAACCCGCGTGCGAGCCGGTCAGTCCTAATTTTTCCCTTAAAAAATCGATCAAATGCTCGCGCGGTTCCACACGCTGGCTCACCTGCGTGCCATTCACCGTCAGCGTGATGTCCATCATGCGCTCCATGCGCGCTCGAGCAGGACGCCGGCCAGGTGCAGCTTGGCGGCAGTGGAGTGGTAGAGGTCGGCAGAGGGATGGAGCTCTTTCTTCAGGACTTCTTTTGTTTTCTCAAGCGATGCCGCGCCTTTCACGAGTACCGGTGTCGAACCCACGCCGAAAAAAACAAACCTGGCGTTGTGCGCGGCCAGGCCGGCAATCGCGTAATCGCCGCGGCGTCGCGCGAGTTCGACGAATGCCGATGTGTCGCCCGCCTTCGCCGCCGGAAATTCCACGGCCGTGAGCAGCTCGCCGGGCTTCAGGTCGGTTTCGAAGAGGCCCTTGAAGAAATCCCTTGCCTTGACTGTTCTTTTGCCGTTCCTCCCCTCGATGCATATCGACGCTTCGAGAGCCACTGCAACAGCCGGATATTCCGCCGCCGGATCCGCGAGCGCCATGCTTCCGCCCAGCGTGCCGCGGTTGCGTATCGCCGCGTGCGCGACGTGCGGCACCGCCTGCGCGAGCAGCGGGACATGTTTTCTCACCTCTTCGGATTTCTCCAGTTGAGCGTGGGTGACGAGCGCCCCAATCCGGACGACTTGATTTTTGACTTCCATATTCGATAAAACCTTCAAACCAGTGATATCCACCAGCAGTTCGGGGGACGACAGCCGCATGTTGAGCGATGGAATCAGGCTCTGCCCGCCGGCCAGGACCTTCGCATTGGGGTTGGCAAGGCAATCGAAGGCCTCTTCCATGGAGGCCGGCTTCGCATACGCGAAGGCAGGCGCTTTCAACGCGCGCCCTTTCGCGCAGGCCAGACACCCTTCTTCTCCAGCAGGTCCATGGATTCGCGCGTGAATTCGGCGCTGGGCGCATCGCCACCGATCACGAACATGAGGATGGAATACTTCTTCTTAGGCCCGCGCGTCACGTTCATGAAGCGGCGCGAGGCGCCGGGCGGGAACGAAATCACGTCCAGCGGCTTGAGGTCCACATGCTCCAGCCTGCCCTTCTCGTTCTGCCAGCTCGCGCGCCAGGTGCCGGTCATGGCGATGAAGGTCTCGTTGGTGTCGTGGTTGTGCAGCATCGGGCCCTTGCCGGGCAGCGCGCGGCAATAGCCGAGGTTGAAGCCTTCGCGGATCCTGATCGCCGCCATGCGCGCCGCCTTCTCGCCCACCGGCGACTGCCTGCCGTCGCGCTCGGTCTTCGGCGGCTGGAAGCCGATGACGTTGTAGAGGATCCGCTCGCAGCCCGGCATGCGGCTGTCGGGCAGGCCGCCGTCGAACCCCTTCAGCCTCGCGAAGCGCGCGACGCGCTTCAACATCTGGCGGCGCGCGATGCCCCGGCGCGGCAGCGTTTCACGGTATGCCATGCTCGCTCCTCCTGAAGGAATGGTAGCTTAGGACGATGAAAAAGCGCAGCGTCGGGGTGCTGGGACTGGGGATCATGGGTTCGGCGATGGCCGCCAACCTGATGAAAGCCGGATTCCGGGTCGTCGGCTACGACCCGGTGGCGGCCTGCCGGCGCAGGCACCGGAAAGCCGGCGGCATCGTCGCTCCGGATATCGAAACGGTGGCGCGGTCGGCTTCGATCCTCATCACCTCGCTGCCTTCGGCGGCTGCCCTTGCATCGATTTCGAAGGAGATCACGGACAAAACGGCAACCATCGTCATTGAAACCAGCACGCTTCCCATGCGGGCCAAGGAGAAGGCGCGACAGCGGCTGGCCAGGGCAGGCGTGACGCTGCTCGAC
>JBAQER010000185.1:0-6246 GCA_049286845.1 Bradyrhizobium sp. | reverse complement strand
CGGATAGCTTCGGTTTCCGCTACACCCAAGCGCCGCTTCATAAGCTTTGCTCCCAAGTAAGGGGGATTTCCCACAATTACGTCAGCACGCGGCCACGCCGCGTGGGTGCGATTCTCATTAATGATGGCGTTTCGACACTCGATATTCTGGAGCGGTTTTAGGATCGGTTTTCGGCCAACATTGAAGCCGTTGCGTCGCATCCATTGGATTTCACCAATCCAGACCGATACGCGCGCTAGCTCCGCCGCGTAGGGAGTAATTTCAATACCGAGCAGTGCTTCAGGGCCGATGGATGGAAAACTTCTCGAAAATCCGAGCAGCTCGGCCTCTACAGCAACACGACGCTCAATGTTTTTCAGCTCCACCAGGGCCAGGTAGAGAAAATTCCCTGACCCACAGGCTGGGTCTAATACGCGAAAAGCACGGAGCCGCGCCTGGAACGCTTTGAGTTCCGCATCGGCCTGAGCTTGTGCTTCTACCAGCGCCTTGTCTGCCGATCGGAGGGAGGCGCGGACGGCATCAAGATTGCGCACCCTTCTTTGTTTGGGCAGTGCTTCAAAGAGTTCAAGTTGAGGCCGCTCAACTAAGTGCGATCTAACGACTCGAACCTCTTGTTCTAGTTCAGGGAAAGTAGCTGCATTTTCGATCTCTTCTTCAAGTCTACGCTGCGCCAAATCAACAGCCGCACTAATCTTGATACGAACACGTTCCCATTCTCGAGTTAGCGGACGTGTGATGACCGGATCTATAATCATCATTATCTTTTCGCGGTCCGTGTACTCGGAGCCCGTTTCGGAACGCTTGTTTGGATCCAGACCGCGAACGAAGAGCGTACCAAATATTGAAGGGTCAATTTCACTCCAATCGAGATTGGCGGCCTTCAGGCAGATCGCCACATCCTCAGCTTCAAGATCAAGGCTGTCACCATCATCAAATAGACCGCCGTTGAACCATTCGACGGGCTCGAAGCCCACCAAGCCGCCGTCTTTCATCGCAGAGAAAAGGGTGGAGGCATGGCGCTGAAACTGGGATGGATCAATCTTCGCGGCCTCCAACATTCGCAAAAACATTTTCTTTGGAAGCAAGTCGGCGTCTTCTGCAAACATGCAGAAGACCAGCCGATTGATGAAATGAGCAACATCGGCAGGGTCATGCCCGCGATCACGTAGTTTTTGCGCCAACGTTGCGAATTCGGCAGCCGCTTCCTCCGTCAAGGCCTGTCGGGTCTTGCCCGGCTTAAGTCGCTCAGGATCAGAAAAGACCCACTTTAGCCTTTGACGTATGTTCGGATCGCGGAGATCATCCAACGTGAACTCATGCACTTCGGAAACGCTGTTCGTCCAATTGGTATGGATCCGGAACCGATCCATATCGCAGACGACCAAGAGAGGCGGGTTCTCTAATGCTAAGGCGTATTGTTGAAGCTGAGCGAAGGCCGCATTGAGGTCTTTCCGCTTGCCCTTGTATTCCCAACCGAAGTGATCGCGCTTCCAAACGTCCGCCCAGCCCTCGCCGCCGGTGGTCTTCGTAGCGCCGCGCTCGAACGCGTACCATGCGCCGGTCGGGTCCGCGTCAGTCGGCGCCGGTTCGTTCAGCATGTGGCACAGGTCGATGAAATGAGACTGGGCGGCCGAACGCTCTTTGAGTTCGGCAGCCTTCCATTTGGCAATGAACTGATCAGGGGTCACGGGGCTGGCGGGGCTCCTGGTTTAGTGGAACTGAGGAGTATCAATGTCTCAAAGGTTGCGGGAGTGCAATCGATGTAACTGGAGGCTCGAAAACATTGGCGGCTCAAAAAGGGCTCTCCTTTGCTAATGCCGCGTCGGCCCCGATCTAGGCGGGTAAGGAGAAATGCAGAGATAGTCTCATTTCCAACGCTTGGGGATAACGCCATCGTTGAAAAACACCCCATATTCAACTTCTGCGAAAAGACTATAATGCCCTAATGGATAAAGGGGCACATTTCTTTAAGTGCGACTTCCAGGTTCACACTCCCCGAGATGCGAATTGGGAGGGAGCAGAAGCCGTCACTCCGGAAGAGCGAAAGGCCTATGCCGAGGAGCTGGTACGAGCTTGCCGGGCGAGGGGTCTTGGCGCGATCGCCATCACTGACCATCACGATTTTGCATTCTTCCCGTATATCAAAGCCGCGGCTGCCGCCGAGGTGAATGCGGCTGGTCACAAGCTTCCCAAAGAGTCGCAGCTCGTTGTGTTTCCCGGCATTGAGCTAACTCTTTCGTCGCCGCCCAGTCAGGCCATCATTCTGCTTGACGCAGATTTCGACCAGACGAAACTTGGCGATATTCTTACCGCGCTTACTATTGCGCCCACTGATCCAAAGCTGAGTAAACTTGCGAGTGTCGACTCGGTATCGCCAGCGTCTATCACTGGCTTAAACAATCTAGAGGAAAAGCTCAGTCAGCATGCTTGGCTTAAGGGCAGGTTCATTATCCTCCCCAATGTCACAACCAACGGATACAAGACGCTGATCCGTGATGGCTTCGCAAAGCATTACAAAGAAATGCACTGCGTCGGCGGGTACGTTGATGGGAGCTATGCAAAATCGAGCGATGGCAATAAGAATATTTTTGAGGGGCGGCAACGAGGAAATGGCTACAAGTCCATCGCCGTTTTCCAGACATCCGACAACCGGAAGCGTGATCACTCCGACCTCGGTAAACATGTAACCTATGTCAAATGGTCTGAGCCGACCGCAGAGGCAATTCGTCAAGCGTGTTTGGCAAAGGAATCGCGCCTCTCACATATCGACCCCTCGCTACCGAGTGTTTGGGTAACGTCGGTGAGCGTCACAAATTCCAAATTCCTGGGTGCGGCCGACCTCGACTTTAATAGGCAGTACAACGCAATCATCGGTGGCCGTGGCGCAGGCAAATCAACCATTCTCGAATATCTGCGCTGGGGTCTGTGTGACCAACCTATCGAAAGCGAGGATATTGATGTTGTGCAGGGCAAACGTAAGAATTTGATCGCGAATACACTGCAAAAATTCGACGGAGAAGTACACGTTGAATTTCTCCTGAACGATGTTTTGCATATTGTGAAGCGCAACTCGAAGACACAAGAGATCCTTTTAAAAATCGGTGCTGGCGCGTTCAGCCCGGCCACCGAGCAGCAAGTGCTTAACCTTCTTCCGGTTCAGGCATACAGCCAGAAACAGCTGAGCAGCGTCGGAGTCCGCATTGACGAGCTAAAGCGGTTCGTCGAATTGCCAATCAAACAAGACCTGGACCAAATTCGCTCTAACGTGCGCGACGCTGAAGCGCGTATCCGTTCAGCATATGGCAACTTCATTCGATTGAAAGAGCTAGAGGCGGAGGTTAATAAGAATACTGTTGAGATTGCCTCGCTTACCGAGCAGCTTGGCAAATTGCGCAAAGGGTTAAAAGGCCTCTCTGCCGAAGACCAAAAGACGATTGAGCAAAAGTCGAAGTACGACGACGAAGAAGCAATCATTGAGGCGCTGCAGAACAAACTCGATACTGCACAAGAGAGCGTGCAGACGCTCGTCGAGTCGTTCACCGAAGAGACGGACGGGGACGAAGGCGAGTATGAGATACAAAACAAGGCCGCTATTAAAAATATCCGGGAGAAATATACTGGTAAATTTGGGCAGATCGAAGCGGGTATCGCTGCACTTACCAATCTATTTAGGCCGGCATCACTCAAGGAAATAGGCGGCGCCGTTAAAGCATGGGACAAGCTCAAGACGGCGTTTGAGAAGAAGTATGAAGGGGCCAAAGCAAGGGCACAGGTTAATCAGCAACAGCTTGACCAAATACAGACGATTGAGAAGCGTATCGTTGTGCTCAGAAAGCAGCAGACAGAGAAACGCAATGCGATAGGCGCCCTAGGAAAGCCAGAGGCGGACTACAAGGCCCAGCGCACCCGCTGGAATGAACTTCACGCGCGAAAGGTTGCCGCTGTGGAGAAGCAATGCGATCAGTTCACGGCCCTGTCTGGCGGCATGATCAAGGCAGAGATCAAGGGAAACCTCGACGTAGCCGGGCTGAGCGAGAAGCTCAAAACAGCCTTCGCTGGCATGAACGTCAATAAGGAAAAGATTGAGAAGGTCTCGCAGCTTTTGCTGAAAGCAAAGAACCCATTCGCGGAATGGAATGCCGTTTTGTCGGAGCTAGAGGCGCTAGCGCTTCATTCGATGGAGGGGCCTGACGAATTACCGGATACGCCAATCCTCAACAAGTGCAGCTTTATTGAAACGGAGCGCAAAAGGATTGCAACGTCGTTCGACTCGGCGCGCTGGATCAATCTTTCTGTCGCGGAACTAGAATTCAATCCAAGATTCCAGTACTGCACCAACAAGTCGAAAGACGAGTACATCGGGTTCTCTGACGCATCAGCCGGCCAGCAAGCGACCGCACTTCTTACCGTACTGCTCAATCAACCTGGCGCGCCACTTATCATCGATCAACCCGAGGATGACATCGACAGCAAGCTCTTTAAAGAGATCGTTGAGCGGGTGTGGAAAGCGAAGAGCAAACGCCAACTGATCTTTTCGAGCCACAGCGCGAACTTCGTGGTCAATGGCGACGCCGAGTTGGTCGCTTGCTGCGATTACATAAAAGCCGGCGATCAGACCCGCGGCGGGATTAAATCTGTTGGAGCGATTGATAAGAAAGAAATCAAAGAGGAAATTATTTTGGTGACGGAAGGGGGGAGAGACGCTTTCAAGTTGCGAATGGATCAGTACGGCTTTTAAGAAATCAAAAAATGCCCCTGCGAGTTAGCACGGGGGTCGTTAGTGCTCTTGGCAGCGCGGGTATTCGTACCAACTCCTCGCGTTTCGAAGGAGTGAAGACAGGCGAGGCACCCAGTGCCTCTTTCGTCCCTTTAGCAGGGCACCTGTCAGGCTACGTTCCGATATGAGCGCTCACATCTCACGGGAAGCCTGCCTGCCGGATGCCCGAACAGTTTGACAATTTAATGGCCTTCAGCGGCTCAACTTGGGCAGTCACCCTACGAAGCTTCTCGCCCTCTTCACTGTTTTTTTCGTCGGCCGTCGCGCTTAAGCGCCCTTCTGGCAACGGCTTGTTATCACAATCTGAGAGTCAGGTAATACTTCCCGTACCCAAAGCGGAAGGCTACCTTGAGTAGCGCCGGGGCAATTCGCGCCCGGTAAGCTTTGGAGCTGCTCAATATGTTGCGGGCATACGTTGCCGAATTCTTCTTCATCGCTCAGCTCATTGCCGAGTTGGAGAAGGGAAGCGGGATTTCAAACCCTGACGCAGTAAAGGCGCTCGATGTTTCCTCTGGCGCTGCATTGGAAACACGCCTCGCCCTCATTTGGGAGAAAATAGTTTCAAGGGATGAGAATGACGGCAAAACCATCATCCTAAAGCTGCCAATGCCGATGCCTTCGGTTGAGGCTCAGGTGCAGCGTGTTTGGCAGGCCATTGGAGGGTTGAACCGTCCGACCAACGACTATGAGCTTATCAATATCCTCGGGCTTGTCACGGACTTGAGAAATCGCATCCAAGATGAGTTGCCGGCGCACAAAATGTACTACGTGCGGCCCGAGCTTGTTGGTTATTACGAAGCTAAGGACCAATTCGGAGACCAGGTAACAGACCGCTTCCCTGCTTCTATTCCCGATATTGAGAACGCAGGCAAGTGCATCGCTCTTGGTCAGGATACCGCTTCAGTATTTCATCTCATGAGGGCTATGGAATCCGCAGTTGGGGAGCTGTGTACATCCTTGCAGATACCGAACCCTGATAGGGAGTGGGGAAAGCTACTCAGCGACTTGCACGCCAAGATCGGGACCATGCCGAAGGGCAAGGAGCGAGACGCATGGTCAGCCTGTCACGCCAATCTTTATCACGTCAAGCAAGCGTGGCGTAACAACACGATGCATCCTATTTCAACTTACTCACCTGAGCAGAGCAAGGAGATATTCCAGTGCGTTCGTGTATTCATGGATCAGTTGGCGACTTTGCTTTAGCGATTTTGTTGAACGCGAGATCAAAACTGTGCCCACTCTCGTCAACGCCAAGCTCCCGAGCGGATCGCTTAAACCGCTCGGATGGAGCACATACTTCCTCGACAAGCCCTACAGCATCGGCGGTCCCCCGCAGGAATGCCTGTCAAATCGCACCGAACTCCGACCCCCTTTCGCGTCCAATAACGACCCCCTCTGACGGAGCCATGACCGGCGCCGCGGAGCCCACACAGCGGAGCAAGCCGGTCTTGGCGGGCGGCGAGTGTTAG
>JBAQER010000184.1:0-8195 GCA_049286845.1 Bradyrhizobium sp. | reverse complement strand
CTGGTGATGGCGGCATAGATCGCTTCCGACGACGGCGCGACCGCCTCGATCAGCCTCAGGCCTTTCGCCGAGATCGATACCACCGCGCGGCGCAGATCAGACTTCGCAGCCTCGCGCTCGATCAGGTGCCGCGCTTCGAGGTCACGCAGAATTCGCGACAGGCTCGGCCCCAGCAGAAAGGCGACGCGAGCGAGCTCGGTGACCTCGATGGTCTCGACCGCCGCCAGCGCACGCAGGATGCGCCATTGCTGCTCGGTGAGCCCGTGATGGCGAAGCGAGGGGCGGAACTGCCGCATCACGGCCTCGCGGGCGCGCAACAGCGACATCGGCAGCGAACGGGAGAAGTCGCGCATCGGCACCCGCCGCGCAGCGGGTGCGCCGGCCGGGCCGGAACCGGTATTTCCTGGGGATCTCTTCCGAGCCATGGCGGATCAGGCGTCTTTCGGTTTGCGCTGCAACAAGCGTCATTCGGTTTGCGCCGATACACTTAACATGTTAATCATATTCCGGCATCTCCTTTTTCACCGGTCCCGCATGGCCCTTTCCGCAGACGAAATCCGCAGCGCCGCCGAACGGCTCGATCAGGCGGAGAAGACCCGAAAGCAGATCCGGCAGCTCTCGCTGGACTATCCCGGCATCACCATCGCCGACGCCTATGCGATCCAGACGGCGTGGGTCGGGATCAAGGTCGCGCAGGGCCGCGTCGTCAAAGGCCACAAGATCGGCCTCACCTCGAAGGCGATGCAGAGCGCGCTCCATATCGACGAGCCGGATTCCGGCATCCTGCTCGACGACATGTTCTTTGCCGATGGCGGCCTCGTGCCGTCGGACCGTTTCATCGGCACGCGGGTCGAGGCCGAACTCGCCTTCGTCATGAAGCAGCGGCTCAGCGGGCCCGGCTGCACCATGTTCGACGTGATCAATGCGACGGATTTCGTCGTCCCTGCGCTCGAAATCCTCGACACTCGAATCGAGCGGGTCGACCCCGTGACAAAGTCGACGCGAAAAATCTTCGACACCATCGCCGACAACGCGGCCAACGCCGGCATTGTGCTCGGCGGCCGCCCGTTGCGCCCGCTGGATGCCGACCTGCGCTGGATCGGCGCCTTGTGCTATCGCAACGGTCAATTGGAAGAGACCGGCCTTGCCGCCGGCGTGCTCAATCATCCCGCCACCAGCGTGGCCTGGCTCGCCAACAAGATTGCGCCGAATGGCCTTGCGCTCGAAGCGGGGCAAGTGGTGCTGGCGGGATCGTTCATCCGTCCGATCGAGACCCGCAAAGGCGACACGATTCAGGCCGACTATGGTCCCTATGGCACGGTGAGCTGCTACTTCGCTTGAAGCAATCAGCTAGATCGCTGGAGTAAACAGGACATGCCGCATTTCACCATCGAATATTCCGCCAATCTCGACGGCCGCGTCGATATGGCCGAAGTCGTCGAGGTGGTCCGCAAGGCCGCGGTGGAGACGGGAATTTTTCCGCTCGGGGGCATCCGCGTCCGCGCCGTCAGGTGCAGGCATTATGCGATCGCCGACGGCAACCCGCAGCTCGGCTTTCTCGCCATGGTGCTGCGGCTCGGCGAGGGCCGCGACCTCGCTACCCGCAAGCGGGCCGGCGAACACGTCTTCAAGGCGCTGTCAGCTCATCTCGATCCGGTATTCGCGGCAAGCAAGTTCGCGCTGTCGTTCGACATGCAGATCAACGACAAGGAAACCAGCTGGAAGCGCAACAACATCCACGACGCCCTGAAAGTGGAGACCGCCAATGGATAAAGCCACGCCGAAAGACCTGTTCCAGGCCAATCGCGACCGCGCAGCACCCCTGCTCAAGCAGCTGCGGGCCGACGGCATCGGACACATGATCGACGGCAAGGTCGTGCCGTCGATCTCGGGCGACAGCTTCGAGACCAGATCGCCGGTCGATGACGCGGTGCTCGCGACCGTCGCCCGCGGCGGGCCTGAAGACATCGACCGCGCCGCCACCGCAGCGGCGCTGGCGTTCAAGTCCTGGCGCGACATGCCAGCGAACATGCGCAAGAAGCTGCTGCACCGGGTCGCCGACGCCATCGAGGAACGCGCCGACGATATCGCGGTGCTGGAATGCATCGATACCGGCCAGGTCCACCGATTCATGGCCAAGGCCGCGATTCGGGCTGCCGAGAATTTCCGATTCTTCGCCGACAAATGCGCCGAGGCCCGCGACGGCCTCAACATGCCGAGCGAGGAGCACTGGAACATTTCGACGCGGGTGCCGATCGGGCCGGTCGGCGTGATTACGCCGTGGAATACGCCGTTCATGCTTTCGACCTGGAAGATTGCGCCGGCGCTGGCAGCCGGCTGCACCGTGGTGCACAAGCCGGCGGAATGGTCGCCGATCACGGCCGACCTGTTGGCGAAACTGGTGAAGCAGGCCGGGGTGCCCGACGGCGTCCTCAACACCGTGCACGGCATCGGCGAGGAAGCCGGCAAGGCGCTGACCGAGCACCCCGCCATCAAGGCGATCGGCTTCGTCGGCGAAAGCGCGACCGGATCTGCGATCATGGCGCAGGGCGCGCCGACCCTGAAGCGCGTGCATTTCGAACTCGGCGGCAAGAACCCGGTGATCGTGTTCGACGACGCCGATCTCGACCGCGCGCTCGATGCGGTCGTGTTCATGATCTACTCGCTCAACGGCGAGCGCTGCACCTCGTCGAGCCGGCTGCTGGTCCAGGACAGCATGGCGGAGAAATTCATCGAGAGGCTGACCACGCGCGTCAAGGCGCTGAAGGTTGGCCACCCGCTCGATCCCGCAACCGAAATCGGGCCGCTGATCCATGAGCGCCATCTCGCCAAAGTCTGCGCCTATTTCGACATCGCCCGGAAGGACGGCGCCGTCATCGCGGCCGGCGGCAAGACCCATGACGGCCCCGGCGGCGGGCATTACGTACAGCCGACGCTGGTCACCGGTGCGCACGCCAAGATGAGGGTCGCCCAGGAAGAAGTGTTCGGGCCGTTCCTCACCGTGATCCCGTTCCGCGACGAGAAGGATGCTATCGAGATCGCCAACGGCGTGCAGTACGGCCTCACCGGCTATGTCTGGACCGGCGACATGGGACGCGCGCTGCGCGTCGCCGACGCGCTGGAGGCCGGCATGATCTGGCTGAATTCCGAAAACGTCCGCCATCTGCCGACGCCGTTCGGCGGCATGAAATCGTCCGGCATCGGCCGCGACGGCGGCGATTACTCGTTCGATTTCTACATGGAAACCAAACACGTCTCGCTGGCGCGGGGCACGCACAAGATTCAGAAACTGGGAACCTAAAACCAGCCGTCATTCCGGGGCGATGCGAAGCATCGAACCCGGAATCTCGAAATTCCGGGCCTGGTCCTTCGGACCATCCCGGAATGACGAACGCAACAAGGACCGCGCATGCCCGTTCCAACACACGTCTTCGATCCGCCGTTCAACATCATCCGCTGCAGCCACGTCGTGCTCGACGTGGTGGACCTCAACGCCTCCAGCGCGTTCTATGAAACCACCGTCGGGCTGCATGTCGAGGATCGCGACGACAGAGCGGTTTATCTGCGCGGCAGCGAGGAGCACCAGCACCACTCGCTGGTGTTGCGCAAGGCGCCTGCCGCCGCCTGCAACCGGCTGGGGTTCAAGGTCGGCAACGAAAACGATCTCGACAAGGCAGCCGCCTTCTTTTCCGAGAACGGCGTTACGTACGCATTCACCGAACAGCCGTTTCAGGGCCGCACGCTGCAATTCACCGACCCCTTCGGATTCCAGATCGAACTCTATGCCACGATGGAAAAGCGCCCGCATCTGCTGCGGCGCTACGACCTCTACAAGGGCTGCCACCCGCAGCGGCTCGACCACTTCAACGTGTTCGCCGCCGAGGTTCAGGACACCGTCGATTTCTATGCGCGGCTTGGTTTCCGGCTGACCGAATACGGCGAGGAAGACGGGCCGAACGGGCGCATCGCCGCGGCCTGGATGCATCGCAAGGGCAACGTCCACGACTTCGCCATCACCAACGGCAAGGGCCCTCGCCTGCACCATTTCGCCTACTGGGTGCCAACCGCGATGAACATCCTGCACCTGTGCGACGTGATGGCCTCGAGCGGCTTTCTCAAGAACATCGAGCGCGGGCCCGGCCGTCACGGCATTTCCAACGCCTTCTTTCTCTATGTCCGCGACCCCGATGGCCATCGTCTCGAGCTCTACACCAGCGACTACTTCACCGGGGATCACGACCATGAGCCGATGCGCTGGTCGCTGAAAGACCCGCGGCGGCAGACGCTGTGGGGCGCGCCGGCGCCGCGCTCCTGGTTCGAGCAGGGATCGCCGTTTACCGGACAGCCGGTCCGCGAGCCGCTGTTCGTCGCCGACGTCACCATTGCCGACTGATTTCCTGATCGTATCGGACACCTGATGACTTTTCCCCGCCTCGCGACCTTCTCCATCGACGGCTCGACCAGATACGGCGCCGTCGTCGATGGCGGCATCGTCGATCTCTCCGGGAAATTCGCCAAGCAATACCCGACGCTGCGCGAGGTAATTGCCGCGGGCGCACTGACGAGACTGGCAGAGGAAGCCGCGCGACATCAGCCGGACCATGCGCTGGACGCGATCACCTGGCTGCCGCCGGTTCCCGCGCCGGAAAAGATCATCTGCATCGGCGTGAATTACCCCGACCGCAACGCCGAATATAAGGACGGCCAGGAGGCCCCGAAATATCCGAGCATGTTCATGCGCACGCCGCGCTCTTTCGTCGGCCACAACACGCCGTTGGTGCGGCCGCGCGCCTCGGCGCAGCTCGATTACGAGGGCGAGTTGGTGCTCGTGATCGGCAAGGCCGGACGGCACATTCCGGAAAGCGCGGCGCTCGATCACATCGCCGCCGTCACGCTGTGCAACGAAGGCACCATCCGCGACTGGGTCCGCCACGCCAAGTTCAATGTCACGCAAGGCAAGAATTTCGATTCCACCGGCAGTCTCGGCCCATGGCTGGTTCCTTACACCAAGGAATCGCAGATCGCCGATATCCGGCTGACGACGCGGGTCAATGGCGAGACGCGACAGGACGACCGCACCGGCCGGCTGATCTTCGGTTTCCGCTATCTGATCAACTATCTCTCGACCTTCACGACGCTGGTGCCCGGCGACGTCATCGTCACGGGCACGCCGACCGGCGCCGGCGCGCGGTTCGATCCGCCGCGCTTTCTCAAGCCCGGCGATGTCGTCGAGGTCGAGGCCGATGGCGTCGGCGTGCTGCGCAACGGCGTGATCGACGAGGCCCCATGATTTTTCTTGCGAGCGATTGGACAAGACAATGACGGTAAGTTCCGGCGGCGAAGCGATTGTCAGCGGCCTGGTCGCGCACGGGGTCGATACCGTGTTCGGCCTGCCCGGCGCGCAGATCTATGGCCTGTTCGACGGGTTTCATCAGGCGCAGCTCAAGGTGATCGGCGCACGGCACGAGCAGGCTTGCGGCTACATGGCCTTTGGCTATGCGCGATCGTCCGGCAGGCCCGGCGTGTTCAGCGTGGTGCCAGGCCCGGGCGTGCTGAATGCCGGCGCTGCGCTACTGACCGCGCTCGGATGCAACGAACCGGTGCTGTGTCTCACCGGACAGGTGCCGACGCAATTTCTCGGCAAGGGCCGCGGCCATCTGCACGAGATGCCGGACCAGCTGGCCACGCTCCGCACCTTCGTGAAATGGGCCGACCGCATCGAATACCCCGATAACGCGCCGGCGCTGGTCAGCCGCGCCTTCCAGGAAATGCGGTCGGGCCGGCCCGGGCCCGCCGCGCTGGAAATGCCCTGGGACGTCTTCACCCAGCGCGCGGCAACCGGCCCGTCAAAGCCGCTCGATCCGTTGCCGGCGCCGCTGCCCGATCCGGACCGCATCAAGGCCGCCGCGGCGCTGATCGCCAGCAGCAAGACGCCGATGATCTTCGTCGGCAGCGGCGCCATTCATGCCCGCGACGAAATCCTTGAACTGGCGGAGCTGATCGACGCGCCCGTGGTGGCGTTCCGCAGCGGCCGCGGCATCGTCTCCAACGCCCACGAACTCGGATTGACCATGGCGGCGGCCTATCGGCTGTGGCCAAAGACCGATCTGATGATCGGGATCGGCACCCGCATGGAACTGCCGGCCTCATCGTTCCGATGGCCGTTTCAGCCGGCCGGCCTGAAATCCGTTCGTATCGATATCGATCCGTCGGAGATGCGCCGCTTGACGCCCGACGCCGCCGTGGTCGCCGATGCGCAGGCCGGCACGCGCGAACTGCTCGCGGCGGTGAGAAAGGTTGGTTACACCAAGACCAGCGGCCGCCGCGCCACGATCCGCGAGGCCTCGGCGGCGGCGCTGCGTGAGATCCAGTCGGTGCAGCCGCAGATGGCCTATCTGAACATCCTGCGCGAGGTGCTGCCGCCGAACGCCATCGTCACCGACGAGCTGTCGCAGGTCGGCTTTGCCTCCTGGTACGGCTTTCCGGTCTACGAGCCGCGCACTTTCATCACCTCGGGCTATCAGGGTACGCTCGGCTCGGGCTTTCCGACCGCGCTCGGCGCCAAGGTGGCGAATCCAGATACCCCGGTGGTCGCGATAACGGGCGACGGCGGCTTCATGTTCGGCGTGCAGGAGCTGGCCACCGCCGTGCAGTTCAACATCGGCGTGGTGACGCTGGTCTTCAACAACAATGCCTATGGCAACGTGCGCCGCGACCAGCGCGAGCGTTTCGAGGGGCGCGTGGTGGCGTCCGACCTGGTCAATCCGGATTTCGTCAAGCTCGCGGAATCCTTCGGCGTCGGCGCGGCGCGCGTGACCTCACCGGATCATTTCCGCCCCGCGCTGGAAAAGGCGCTGGCGCATGGCGGCCCTTATCTGATCGACATCGAAGTGCCGACGGATTCGGAAACCACGCCGTGGACGTTCATTCACCCGGCGAAGCCGTAAATCATTCACCGTCATTCCGGGCCTGCGCCTTCGGCGCATCCCGGAATGACAGCAATCAGACCCTTCTCAACTGCGCGCTCTGCTGCACCCGCGACGCTGCGATCACCAGAAGCCCAGCGCCGGCGACCGACCAGCACGCCACCGGCGCCCACTGCAGCAGCGGAGCGTATTCCGGCAGCTTCTGCAGGCCGCCCGCGACCGCCGCCATCCGCGCGAAGGTGGCGAGCGCCAGGGCGGAAAACACCAGCCCCACCACCTTGCCCTCGGCGCCGGTATCCCCGATCGCCAGCGCGGCTGCGACCGCGCTCATCAGCATGCAGCCCCAGGCCGCGCCGGCGACGAACTGCGCAGCAATCAGCATGTTGAGGTTGCCGGCGAGCTCCGCGCCGAGCACGGCCAGGGCGCCGAGCAGCCCGGCGGCGCCCATCACGATCAAGCCGCCGCGATGCTTGACCACCACGCTGGCCGGAAACATCGCGATGTTGAAGCCGATCCAGAATACCGGCAGCAGCCACTGCAGGTCGTCGGGCTTGGCGAAACGCAGGAAGAACGGCGCGCTGTTGATGCTGAAATGCAATTGATAGCCCAGCGAGAGAAGGACCATCGATGCGATGAAAAACATCGGCATCTGGCCGAGCGGCTTTGCGGGCTCGACCGGCTTTTCCGCGGACCCCGGCTGCTGCGACAGATCGCGCTCGACCCTGGACAAGGCCAGCGCGGTGAGCAGCAACACCACGCCCGAAATCACGAAGGGAAGCCGCGCGTCATGATTGCGCAGCACCACGCCGAGATAGGGCGACACCGCGCCGGCGAGGCCGTAACCGAGCATCGCCAGCGCCGACAGAAACGGGATCGCCGGCTTGGCGCGATGCTTGCCGAGTAAGGTGAGCGGCGGCGCGCGCAGCGCCGACGAGGTGACGACCCAGATCACAATCAGCACGATGAACCAGACCTGCGCGCCCGGACCAGTGCCGGCGACGAACGGCAACGCCACGAAGGCCGCGCAGGAGACCGCCGTGACAACGCCGACGAACGCGCCGAGCCGGCCGACGAACGGCGCGATCCTGTCGGCGGCGATCCCCATCGCGGTATCGGTGATGGTGAAGATCGCCTGATCCAGCATCAGGATGAGAATCACGGCCGTCGGCGCGATCCCGACCTGTGCCGCGAGCTTCGGCAGATAGATCACGTAGGTGGTCCAGCCCAGCGTAAAGACCAGCTGCAGGACCGCGAGATAGACGCCGGTCC
>JBAQER010000183.1:0-2373 GCA_049286845.1 Bradyrhizobium sp. | reverse complement strand
TGCTTCGAGACGCTCGCGCCGCTCGCTCCTCAGCATGAGGTTGTTGTGCTTCAACAAGTTAACCTCATCCTGAGGAGGCCACGAAGTGGCCGTCTCGAAGGATGGGCTGCAATACCGATCTATGATTCCGGCACTAGCCCGCGGGCATCCAGCCCCTCGGCGCCAGTTCGAATGCTGCAAAATCGAATCCGGGCGCAACGGTGCATCCGACCAGCGTCCAGTCGCCGGCGCTTTCCGCCGATTGCCACGTCTGCGCCGGCACGATCACCTGCGGCAGCTCGCCGGCGGTGAGATTGGAGCCGAGCCTGACGGTGCGCCAATCCGCATTATCGGCGATCTGCAGGGTCAGTGCGTGGCCGGCGTAATAATGCCAGGTCTCGACCGCGTCGATGCGGTGCCAGTGCGAGCGTTCGCCGCGCGCCAGAAGGAAATAGATCGCGGTGGATGCGGATCGTCCGTCGGCGTCGACGCGGGTATCGCGAAAGGTCTCGCGATAGTGCCCGCCCTCGGGGTGCGGCTTCAACTCGAGCCGCGCGATGATCTCGGCGGCGGTCGGCAGGTCAACCATCAGGATCTTGCCATCAGGATTTGTTCTTGCGTTCGCGCAATTCGCCGAACACTTCGGCGGCGCTCCTGCCCTTCATCCGCACGCCGGCCGCGACCGACGGCTCGTCGGCGCGCAGGAACACGTTGGCCTTCTTCTCGTCGCCGAGCAGCGTCGGGACGGTCGGCTTGTTGGCCGCGCGCAGCCGCGCCACTTCCTCGGCGCGCGCCTTCAACGCGGCATTGTCGGGCTCGACGGTGAGCGCGAACTTGACGTTGCCGGCGGTATATTCGTGGCCGCAATAGAGTTTGAAGTCGTCGGGCAACGCGCGCAGCTTCAACAGCGATTCCCACATCATCGGATAGTTGCCTTCGAACACCCGGCCGCAGCCGATCGAGAACAGGGTGTCGGCGGCGAAAAGCGCCTTCTCGCCGTCGAACACATAGCTGATGTGGTCGAGCGTGTGGCCCGGCGTTTCCAGCACCCGCGCCAGCAGGCTTCCCACCTTGACGACATCGCCCTGGCCGGCGCGCAGGTCGACATCGGCGATCCTGGTAGACTTGTCGTGGGGGCCGACCACGCGGCATCCGTATTTCTGCTTCAGCTCGGCGACGCCGCCGACATGGTCGCCGTGATGATGGGTGATCAGGATATCCGTCAGCGTCCAGCCCTCGTGCTCCAGCGCCTTGATGATGGGTGCGGCTTCCGGCGCGTCGATCGAGGCGGTGGCCTTGGTCGCGGGGTCGTGGATCAGATAGCCGAAATTATCGTTGAGGCAGGTGAACAGGCGAATTTCGGCGGCCATGATATCTCCGTGATCCCGGGTGAGGCGTCATCCAGCGGGTCGGACACGCTGGTACCGCCGCATATGGGCATGAAATATGGCGTTAACGCTTCACAGGCAATGGCATATTCGGCGCGCCGTTCAGCCCTGCGCCGTGTTAGATTGCGCTCATGACCATCGATGTCATCGATCTCCGCAATTTCTATTCGCACCGCCTCGGCATCGTGGCGCGGCGGCTGATCAACCGCGGCATTCACGCCCGCTGGCCCAACGCGCAGGGTCAGCGCGTGCTCGGTCTCGGTTATCCGACGCCCTATCTCGGCTTGTTCCGCGAGGATTCAGAGCGCTGCATCGCCTTCATGCCGGCGGCCCAGGGCGTGCTGAAATGGCCGACCGCGCGGCCGACGCTGGCAACGCTGGTTGATGAACTTTCGCTGCCGCTGCCGGATGCCGCCGTCGACCGCATCCTGCTGGTCCATGCGCTGGAAATGTCCGACGATCCCGAAGGCTTGTTGCGCGAGGTGTGGCGGGTGCTGGCCCCCTCGGGGCGGATGATGGCCGTCGTTCCGAACCGGCGCGGGGTGTGGACGCGCACCGACAACACGCCGTTCGGTCACGGCCGGCCCTATTCGCGCTCGCAGATCACGCAATTGCTGCGGCAGACCTGGTTCACGCCGGCGTCCTGGGGCGAGGCGCTGTTCATGCCGCCGGTCGCCGGCGGCTGGTTCCTGCGCTCGGCGATGGCATGGGAGCGGGTCGGCGCGGCGCTGTCGCTGCCGTTTGCCGGCGTGCACATCGTGGAAGCCACCAAGCAGGTCTACCGCGCGATCCCCGCGCACCGCGAGCGCACGCGGCTGATTCCGGCGCTGGAGCCGGTGCTGGTGCCGTCGTCACTGCAGCGGGATGATTCGCCGCCGCTGCGGCGGTAAAATCAAAACTTGATATCGCGGCATTCGATTTTCTTGCCCTCCCCTGGTGGGGGAGGGTGAAGAGAAGCGCCCAGGACGAACGCTACGTCGCCTGCTTACTCATTCCCCGGATTGAA
>JBAQER010000182.1:0-2083 GCA_049286845.1 Bradyrhizobium sp. | reverse complement strand
GTTATGGGCCCCGGCTCAAGGCCGGGGGGACGCCGGGGAGGTGTTTGGTCCGGCGCTTACGGGACAAGGCCCGGCTGGAACCCGCCCGATCCCCACCATATCTTGCATAAATATCAGCCATGTACCGCAAGTGCTTGGCCGCCGCGGCCCGATATGGTATCCCGCCAGCGCCGCTTTCGATCGCCACACGTGACCGGCCGCACCTCGCCTAACAGGTTGCGGCGGTGGAGATATTTCGCCGATGAGCTCTTCGTCTTCCAGCGCCAAGACCGCTTCCGCACCCGACTCGTTCTTTACCGCCACCCTCGAGCAGGCCGATCCCGAAATCGCCGCCGCGATCAAGGGCGAACTCGGCCGCCAGCGCCATGAGATCGAGCTGATCGCGTCCGAAAACATCGTCAGCCGCGCGGTGCTGGAAGCTCAGGGCTCGGTGATGACCAACAAATACGCCGAGGGCTATCCGGGCAATCGCTATTACGGCGGCTGCGAATGGGTCGACGTCGCCGAGACGCTGGCGATCGAGCGCGCCAAGAAGCTGTTCGGCGCGCAGTTCGCCAACGTGCAGCCCAATTCCGGCAGCCAGATGAACCAGGCGGTGTTCCTGGCGCTGCTGCAGCCCGGCGATACCTTCATGGGCCTCGACCTTGCGGCCGGCGGCCATCTCACCCACGGCTCGCCCGTCAACATGTCCGGCAAGTGGTTCAAGGCCTCGCACTACACGGTGCGGCGGGAGGACCAGATCATCGACATGGATGCGGTCGCCAGGCAGGCCGAGCAGGTCAAGCCGAAGCTGATCATCGCCGGCGGTTCGGCCTATTCGCGCGCCTGGGACTTCAAGCGCTTCCGCGAGATCGCCGACAGTATCGGCGCTTATTTCATGGTGGACATGGCGCATTTTGCCGGCCTCGTCGCCGGTGGCGCGCATGCTTCGCCGGTGCCGCATGCGCATGTCACGACCACCACCACGCACAAATCGCTGCGCGGCCCGCGCGGCGGCCTGATCCTGTGGAACGACGAGGCGCTGACCAAGAAGTTCAATTCGGCGATCTTCCCGGGCATGCAGGGCGGCCCGCTGATGCATGTGATCGCGGCGAAAGCGGTAGCGTTCGCTGAAGCTTTGCGCCCGGACTTCAAGATCTACGCGAAGAACGTGGTCGAAAACGCCAAGGCGCTGGCGGAAGCGATGCGCGCCCAGGGGTTCGATATCGTCTCCGGCGGCACCGACAACCATCTGATGCTGGTCGACCTCCGGCCGAAGGGCCTCAAGGGCAATGTCTCGGAGAAGGCATTGGTGCGCGCCGCCATCACCTGCAACAAGAACGGCATTCCGTTCGACCCCGAGACCCCGTTCGTCACGTCGGGTCTTCGCCTCGGTACGCCGGCCGCGACCACGCGCGGCTTCGGTGTTGCGGAGTTCAAGCAGGTCGCCATCATGATTGCCGAGGTGCTCAACGCGCTGGCGCAGTCGCCGGACGGCAAGGCGCCGATGGTGGAAGCCGCGATCAAGGAACGGGTCAGGGCGCTCACCGATCGCTTCCCGATCTATCAGTAAGGTCTCTTCCGGATGCGATGCCCCAGCTGCAACAGTCTCGATACGCAGGTGAAGGACTCGCGTCCGACCGAGGATTCCGCCGTGATCCGGCGGCGCCGGGTGTGCGTCGCCTGCAATTTCCGCTTCACCACCTTTGAGCGGGTGCAGCTGCGCGAGCTCACGGTCATCAAGCGCAACGGCCGCCGGGTGCCGTTCGACCGTGACAAGCTGGTGCGCTCGCTGCAGATATCCTTGCGCAAGCGCCCGGTCGATCCTGAACGGGTCGAGAAGATGGTCTCGGCGATCGTGCGCGAACTCGAAAGCGGCGGCGAGGCGGAGATTTCGTCGGAGGCGATCGGCGAGATCGTGATGGAGCATCTGCGCCAGCTCGACGATGTCGCCTATGTCCGCTTCGCCTCGGTCTATCGCAACTTCCGCGAAGCCAAGGATTTTGAAACCGTGCTCGGCGAGCTCTCCGGCGACGACGAAGCGCGGCTCGCCCCGTTGCGCAAATGATCTTCCGTATTCTGGAAGACCAGTACGCCCAGAAAG
>JBAQER010000181.1:0-6482 GCA_049286845.1 Bradyrhizobium sp. | reverse complement strand
GACCCGACCCGGTCGACATGATGGTCGGGTTTTCGCATTACGATGCAGCCTTTGCAGCGGTTTCCCACCTTATTTCGCAAGGATTTCGGCGCATCGGGTTTCTCGGCGCGCAAATGGATCCGCGCATGCAGCGCCGGCTGCAGGGCTACCGCGATGCGATGAAGGCGGCCTCGCTGTTCGACCCGCGCAACATCGTTACCACCCCCGTGCCGACCACCGTGACGCTGGGCGGTACGCTGATCGCCGACCTGCTGCTTAGGACGCCCGACATCGAGGGGATCGTCTGCGTCAATGACGACATCGCGCTCGGCGCGCTGTTCGAATGCCAGCGCCGGCATATATCCGTCCCCGAAGACATGGCGATCGTCGGCTTCAACGACCTGGAGTTCATGGCCTCGGCCGTCCCCTCGCTCACCAGCGTCAGAACAAATCGCTACGAGATGGGCCGGCGCGCCGTCACCATGGTGACGGCCGCGATCGACGGTAATCGCCCACCGGAGCCGGTCGTCGACCTCGGCTTCGAACTGATGGTTCGCGAAAGCTCGTCGGCACGGGGCGTTTAAGGGCCGGACACCATCGTCGCCGATCAAATCAGCGTGGCAGAAGAAAATGGTAGCGCTATCTTTTCAGCGCCGTTAGAGTTGAATTTCCGAAACATCGGTCCGGGAAATGCCCGGCTTTGCAAAAGATGCATCTCGACGCGTGGTGCAAGCCGCTGCCGCGCGTTAGGCTGCATAACAAGAATGCTACTCGCGGAGGAAACAACAATGAACAAGCCACTCACCGGCGTCACCAGGCGCAAGCTCCGCTCCAGCGAGTGGTTCAACAACCCGCACAATCCCGGCATGACCGCGCTCTACCTCGAGCGCTATCTCAATTACGGCCTGACCCGGCACGAGCTGCAATCCGGCAAGCCGATCATCGGCATCGCGCAGACCGGCAACGACCTTTCGCCGTGCAACCGCCATCACCTCGAGCTGGCGCATCGGGTCCGCGAGGGCATCCGCGCGGCCGGCGGCATCGCCATGGAATTCCCGATGCACCCGATCCAGGAGACTGGCAAGCGCCCGACCGCGGCGCTCGACCGCAACCTCGCCTATCTCGGCCTCGTCGAAGTGCTGTTCGGCTATCCGCTCGACGGCGTGGTGCTGACCACCGGCTGCGACAAGACCACCCCCGCCTGCCTGATGGCGGCGGCAACGGTGAATATCCCGGCGATCGTGCTGTCGGGCGGGCCGATGCTGAATGGCTGGCACAAAGGCCAGCGTACAGGTTCAGGCACCGTGGTCTGGAAAGCGCGCGAGGAGCTTGCCGCGGGGGATATCGACTACGAGGAGTTCATGAACATCGTGGCCTCCTCGGCGCCGTCGGTCGGCCACTGCAACACCATGGGCACCGCCTCCACCATGAATTCGCTGGCGGAAGCGCTCGGCATGTCGCTGCCGGGCTGCGCCGCGATCCCCGCCCCCTACCGCGAGCGCGGCCAGATCGCCTACGAGACCGGCATGCGCATTGTCGGGATGGTGTGGGAGGATCTGAAGCCGTCCGACATCCTCACCCGCAAGGCGTTCGAGAACTGCATCGTCGTCAATTCGGCGATCGGCGGCTCGACCAACGCGCCGATCCATATCAATGCGCTGGCCCGCCATATCGGCGTCGAGCTTTCGATCGACGACTGGCAGAAGCACGGCCACGACGTTCCGCTGCTGGTGAACATGCAGCCGGCCGGCTTCTATCTCGGCGAGGAGTATCACCGCGCCGGCGGCGTGCCGTCGGTGGTGCGCGAATTGATGGCGCACAAGCGCATCCATGAAGACGCCATGACCGTCAACGGCCACACCATGGGCGACAATTGCCGCGAGGCGCCGAAGCCCGATGGCGACGTCATCTGGTCTTACGACAAGCCGCTGGTGAAGGACGCCGGCTTCCTGGTGCTGCGCGGAAATCTGTTCGATTCCGCGATCATGAAGACCAGCGTGATATCCAAGGAATTCCGCGACCGCTATCTGGTCAACCCGAAGGACCCGAACGCCTTCGAGGGCCGCGCCATCGTGTTCGAGGGCCCGGAGGATTATCACCACCGCATCGACGACGCTTCGCTCAACATCGACGAACACTGCATCCTGTTCGTGCGCGGCACCGGTCCGATCGGCTATCCCGGCGGCGCCGAGGTCGTGAACATGCAGCCGCCGGCGGCGCTGATCAAACGCGGCATCCTGTCTTTGCCCTGCATCGGCGACGGCCGCCAGTCCGGCACCTCCGGCTCGCCCTCGATCCTCAACGCCACGCCCGAAGCCGCCGCCAATGGCGGGCTCGCGATCCTCCGGACCGGCGACAAGGTCCGCATCGATCTGAACAAGGGCAGCGCCAACATCCTGATCGGGGATGACGAGGTGAAGCAGCGGCACGCCAAGCTCAAGGCCGACGGCGGGTTCAAATATCCGGCCAACCAGACGCCGTGGCAGGAAATCTACCGCTCGACCGTCGGCCAGCAGTCGACCGGCGCCTGCATGGAGCTGGCGACCCGCTATCACGACATCGCCGGCAAGGTCGGAGTGGCGCGGGATAATCATTGAACTCAATCGTCATTGCCGGGCTTGATCCGGCAATCCATCCTTCTTCAAGGGAGGATGGATACGCGGGTCAAGCCCGCGTATGACGAGCAAAAAATTGCCGATAGATCTACCGGGAGAACGACATGTCAGACCGCCTCAAGGGCAAGCGTGCCTTCGTGACCGCCGCCGCCGCCGGCATCGGCCGCGCCAGCGCAATCGCCTTTGCGCGCGAGGGCGCCACGGTGTTCGCCACGGACATCGACGAAAAGGGCCTTGCCGCGCTCAAGGCTGAAGGCATTGCGGAGGTCGCAAGACTCGACGCGCGCGACACCGCCCCAGTTACCGCGATGGCAAAACGCGCAGGCCCGGTCGACATCCTGCTCAACGCCGCCGGCTTCGTGCATCACGGCACCGTGCTCGACTGCTCCGACGAGGACTGGGATTTTTCCTTCGACCTCAACGTCAAGTCGATGCACCGGACCATCCGGGCGTTTCTGCCGGGTATGCTCGAAAGCGGCCGCGGCTCGATCGTCAACATCTCCTCGGCCGCCGGCGTGTTCAAGGCCGCGCCCAACCGCTACGTCTATGGCGCAACCAAGGCTGCGGTTGCGGCCTTGACCCGCGCGGTCGCGGTCGACTTCATCACCAAGGGCATCCGCTGCAATTGCATCTGCCCCGGCACCATCGAGACACCGTCGATGCTGAACCGCGCCGCCGCCGCAGGCCCGCAAGGCCGCGAAATGTTCATCAGCCGGCAGCCGATGGGCCGGCTCGGCACCGCGGAGGAAATCGCTTCGCTCGCAGTCTATCTCGCCAGCGACGAAAGCGCATTCACCACCGGCGTCGCCCACATCATCGACGGCGGCTGGACGCTATAGAAAAGAACAACGTCATTCCGGGACGCGTCGAAGACGCGAACCCGGAATCTCGAGATTCCGGGTCTGGTCCTTCGGACCATCCCGGAATGACGGGAGGCGGACTAATCCAATCCATACCGGGTCTAGCTAAAGGGAATCCGTCCATGAACAAGATCGATCTCAACGGCCGCTGCGCCGTCGTCACCGGCGGCGCGCAAGGTTTTGGACGCGCGATCGCCGAGCGCTTCGTCGCCTCCGGCGCCAAGGTGGCAATCTGGGATCATGACCAGCCGTTCGCCGAGAAGACCGCGAAGGAGATCGGGCCGGCCGTCACCGCCTTCAAGGTCGATGTGTCCGATCTCGCCGCGGTCGAGAAGGCGCGCGACGCCACGCTGGCCGCATTCGGCAAGATCGACATTCTCGTCAACAATGCCGGGATCGCCGGCATCAACAAGACGGTGTGGGAAACCGACCTCGAGGAATGGCGCAAGGTGCTGCGCATCAATCTCGACGGGCCCTTCATCTGCTGCAAGGCGATCGCGCCCGCCATGATCAAGCAAGGCTACGGCCGCATCGTCAACATCGCTTCCATCGCCGGCAAGGAGGGCAACCCCAACGCCGCGCATTACTCGGCCTCGAAGGCCGGCTTGATCGCACTGACAAAGTCGCTCGGCAAGGAACTCGCGGCGCACGACATCCTCGTCAACGCGGTGACGCCTGCCGCCGCCAGAACCGCGATCTTCGACCAGATGACGCAGCAGCACATCGACTTCATGCTGTCGAAGATTCCGAAGGGGCGTTTTGTTCTCGTGGAGGAACTCGCGGCGATGGTGGCGTGGCTGGCATCGGAGGATTGCGCCTTCTCCACTGGCGCGGTGTTCGACATTTCCGGCGGCCGGGCGACGTATTAGTTCCGGCCTCATGGTGAGGAGGCGCCCTCCCGGCAGCGCTCCTGCGCTGTCCGGTGCGCCGTCTCGAACCATGAAGAACACGTACCACTTCATCCTTCGAGACGCGGCGAAAACGCCGCTCCTCAGGATGAGGTCAGTGAGGCCATCATGACCCGAGAATGCGGATGCCTGTGCGGTGCGGTCAGGTTCAGGGCGGAGGGCGAGCCGCTCAACGTCCGCGTCTGCCATTGCCGCAATTGCCAGAAGGCAATGGGCTCGCCATTCTTTGCCCGCGCGCTGTTTCCGCAAGCCGCGCTGTCGGTCGAAGGCGAAACCGCGCGTTACGCCTCGTCGGAAGCGATCGACCGGGTGTTCTGCAGGGTTTGCGGAACGCGGCTGTTTTCCTGGCGCACCAACGGCACCGGCGCCGGCGTGGCGCTGGCGGCCTTCGACGACCGCAACGCCTTTGCGCCGACCGAACACATCTGGGTGTCCGAAAAAATGGACTGGGTGAAGCTCGACGACGGGTTGCCGCAGTATAAGGAGACGGTTCTCCCGTAGCTCGTCGTGGCAAGACCGCCTCACACGAAATTCATGATAGCCTGACTTTTCGAAGCAACACGAGTCGAGGCACACTGGATTGAACATCTCCCTTTACGACATCTCGGTCTGGGTGCTGCCGCTCCTCATCGCCATCACCTTTCACGAGGCCGCCCATGGCTTTGTCGCGCACCGTCTCGGCGACGACACCGCCTTTCGGCTCGGCCGGGTCAGCTTCAATCCGCTGAAACACATCGATCCCTTCGGCACGGTGATGTTGCCGGGTATCCTGCTGTTGTCCCACTCCCCGTTCCTGTTCGGCTACGCCAAGCCGGTGCCGGTGAATTTCCGGGCCCTGAACCATCCCCGGCTCGACATGGTCTGGGTGGCGCTGGCGGGCCCTGCGACCAACATCCTCCTCGCTTTGGCCGCGGCGGCGGCATTCCACGCTTTGCCCCTCGCGCCGGCTAATTCGGCGCAGTGGATCGCCGACAATCTCAAGAATTCGCTCGTCATCAATGTCGTGCTGGCGGTGTTCAACATGCTGCCGATCCCGCCGCTGGACGGCGGGCGGGTCGCGGTTGGGCTGTTGCCGAACGTACTGGCCTACCCGCTTTCCCGGCTGGAGCCGTACGGAATGCTGATTTTGATCGGGATTCTGATCGTTCTGCCGCTGGCCGGCTCGCAGTTCGGTCTAAATCTTGATGTTATTTCAGCGATAGTGCGGACATCGACCGGCGCCGTGATCCGTTTACTTCTCGTATTGACCGGCAATATGTAGTCTAAACCCCGGGAGAGCTCCAAGAAGGCTCCAATCAACGCCGACAAGGCCTGAGGCCAATTTGATCAAAGCTGCGGATATGTTGATCGCGCGACGTGCCGACACCAGGGCGCGCGCCGACTTTGCCACCTGGAAGATGCTGGCCAAGTTGAACGGCACCTCCTCCTTGCCAGAGGAAGCCCAGAACTTCCTCGCCGGCTACCGGACCCTGCTGGAGAAGATGGCGGAAGCGGAGGCGACGGAAGTCACCATCCAGCTCATCTACCACAGCTATTACGCCGAGATGGGCGGGGCCGGCGCGCCGCCCGATGTCAGGACCCACAATGACGGTCCGGTGACCGACAATGTGACGGCGTTCAGACGGCCGGCGCCGAAGCCGGCCAAAGCGGCCAGCGGTCCGCAAGCAAAGCCGCGGCTTCCCGTTGCGCTGATCTTCGCCTGCCTCGTCGTCGTCTATGTCGGCCTGCGATATTTCTGGCGCTGAGACGGACGACGCGCTCGGCTCAGGTCCGGCGACTGCGCGAAGACGATCCCGGGCTGTGCTGCTCGCGCAACGCGTCGGCGGAGAGACGAACCACCTCGGAAATCTGCAGGAGCTGTTTGGCCAGAGGACTTGTCTTGCGCCAGACCATGCCAATGGTTCGCGAGGGTTGCGGGTTCTTGAAGCGAGCGACGGACACCGGCGCCGAGCGTGTCTCCACCGCCACGGCCATTTCCGGGATCAAGGTGACCCCGATCCCGGCGCCGACCATTTGAACAAGTGTAGACAGCGAGCTCGCGTCCAGCACCTCCCGAGGCGGCGACGATTGCATGCTGCAGAACGACAGCGCCTGATCGCGAAAACAGTGCCCCTCTTCCA
>JBAQER010000180.1:0-3815 GCA_049286845.1 Bradyrhizobium sp. | reverse complement strand
CGCGCCTCCGCCGCCCTTCACCATGTGCAGGTGTTCCGTGATCTCGTCCGCCCCGTCCACGTAGACCGGCAATTCAGACACGCTGTTCAGGTCGAACACCCGGATGCCATGCTTCTTCAGCCGCTCCGCGCTCGCTTCCGATGCCGCCACGGCTCCTTCTATCTTGTGTTTTATTTTTGCTAGAAATTCTATGAACATGAAAACAGTCGAGCCTGACCCTACGCCGACCACGGCGTCTTCGACGACGTGCTTGAGGGCTGCTTCAGCCACCAGCTTCTTGAGTTCGTCCTGCGTCACGGGTTGGAGCGTAGCACGCCCTATTTTTCCTGCAGTTCGATGAGGCGCATGGTCTCTTCGTAAATGCGCTCGCGCGGACCGAACGCCACGAGCTCTATTGTGCGCGCGGCAACCGCACGGTAAACGACGCGGAAGCGCCCGACACGCAGGCTCCACAATCCGGTGAGTTCTTCCTTGAGCGGCTTGCCGACCCCCGGATCGCCGGCAATCGCTGCCAGTGCGCCGCGCAGCTTGCGCTTGATTTCCGGGTGCAGGCTACGGATCGTCCCGGCGACGGCGTCCGGATTCGAGTCGGTGCGCGGTGGTTTCTGCCGCAATGGTCATGCGAGCGGTGGGGAACTCGTGGTGCAAGCGGCGTTATGGCAAATAAAGTCATTTTCACCTCTTCCGTCGATGGCCAAACCATCACCGCTTCGACACGACGGCCGCGTCGAGCACCGCGCGCAGCTTTTCAGGCCGCATGGTTCCCGTGTGGCGCTCGCCGTTTTCGAGAAACCAGGTCGGAGTTCCCCTCGCGCCCAGCTTTTCCCCGATTTCGACCAGCGTCTCGATCGGGTTTTCGCAATCGACCGACCCCTGCGGCATGACGCGCCGGAACATGAGCTCGTTCCACGCCCTGACGCGATCGTTCGAGCACCAGACCGCCTTTGCCTGGCGCACCGACTCCGGTCCGAGCACGGCGTAAGGAAATATGTGTACGGTGATGTCGTCGAGCTTCGCCAGCTTTTCCTCGAGGTCCTTGCAGTAGGGGCAATTCGGATCCGAAAAAACCGCGATCTTGCGGCGCCCGTTCCCGCGCACGCTCGTCAGCGCCCACTGCAACGGCAATGTCTCCCACACCCCCGCGAGGCGCGCGCCGGCGCCAGCCGGGTTGCGGCTCCTCTCCGCGTCGACGATCTGGACGGCGATGAGCACCGCCGCCACGACGAATATGAGCGCCGTGAGCGCGCGGTACACCACTTCAGCGCTTCGGCGGCGAGGCCGCGTCGAGCGGCTCGACGCGCCGGAACATGAGCTCGTTCCCGGACTTGACGCGATCCCTGGAGCACCAGGCCGATTTCGCCTGGCGCACCGACTCGGGATTGATCACGGCGTACGGAAGGATGTGCGCGGTGATGTCGTCGAGCTTCTGCAGGTCCTCTTCCAGGTGCTTGCAGTACGGGCAGTTCGGGTCGGAAAGGATCGCGATCTTGCGCCGCCCGTTGCCGCGCTCGCTCTTCACTTCGAACATGCGACCGGCGATGAGAACGCTCGCCGACTCGTCCGCGTAAAATATCTGCGGTCCGTCGGCGCCGCGCACCACCACCTCGTCGGCCGAAGGAAGGATAGGAAATTCCTTCTCACCCGTACGGTGCCGCGCGGGCGCCTGCGGCCGGATTCGAGTCAGTGAGCGGCGGTTTCTGCCACAATCGGTCATGCGTTCGGCGAGCGCTTGCTAGCGCAGGCTAACCCGGCGCCGCCTCGACCGCGGCGAGAAACAGCCGGACCAGCGCCTCGATTCCCGAGCTGGGCGCAATGAAGCGGCAGCCTGCCCGCTTGGCAACAGAGCCGTCGGCCCTCGTCACGGTTCTGATATTGCGCACCTCGAGCGCCGCGAGCACGGGCGCGTGCGCCGGGAGCGCGATCATGGCCCGAGAGATGATCATTCCGACGTCGAGCCTGATCGAAGGTTCGTAAAGAATCGCCCCGATGCCGCCCAGGCTGAGGTCGATCACCTGCGCGTCGAACGATATCGGCCCGAGGCTGATCTCGCACTTGAGGGGAACCGTCGGCGGCACGAAGTAGCGCGGCAGCGCCCGCCGCTGCATCGCGAACATCGCCTTCGGGAGGTCGAGCTGGATCGCGGACCGATTGCCGAAATCCGTCTGCCGGGGATGGCCGGCGACGCACTGAAAATGCAGGCCTTCATGGTTGGTGCTGAACGCCACCGACATCTTCCGCAGGATCAGCGCGTTTGCCTCCTTCGATTCGCTCCAGCCGATCGTCATGGTCCGGTTGCGCGCATCCACTTCCAGCAACCGGCTGACGAACAGATGCTGGTCCGATTCGAGGTCCACCGAGAGCACATCGCCCGAAGCTCGTATTGCCTCGAGCGTCTTGCGGATCTCGATGCCTGAGCGCACGAGAAGCTGGCCGGTTTTATCCGCCCGCGCCGAGAGCCGGTCCGCTTCGCGCTCTTCCTCCATGGCAGGGCTAAGGTACCGCAGCCGCGGCCGCGAGACCAATGTAGAGGATTCGCGGCTTGGCGCGGGGGCTCGCGACGAACGGTCCACCCGTTACTTCTTCCTCACCGGCGGCAGGTCGGTGCAGACGCCCTCGAAGAGTTCGGCGGCCATGCCGACGGATTCGCCGAGGGTCGGGTGCGGATGGATGGTCTTGCCGATGTCGGTCGCGTCCGCGCCCATCTCGACCGCGAGGGCGAGCTCGCTGATCAGGTCCCCGGCCCCCGTGCCGACGATGCCGCCACCGACGATGCGGCGCGTCTCGGCATCGAAAATAAGCTTGGTGAAACCTTCGTCGCGCGCGTTGGCGATGGCGCGGCCCGACGCCGCCCAGGGAAACTTCGCGACGCCGACCTTGCGGCCCGCCTTCTTCGCCTCGTCCTCGGTCACGCCAACCCAGGCGATCTCCGGGTCGGTGTACGCGACCGAGGGCACCACGCGGGCGTCGAAGAATGACTTCTGGCCCGCCGCAGCTTCGGCCGCGACGTGCCCCTCATGGACAGCCTTGTGCGCAAGCATCGGATTGCCGGCGATGTCGCCGATCGCGAAGATGTTCGGCACGTTGGTACGCATCTGCGAATCCACCGGGATGAAGCCGCGTTCGTTCACCACGACGCCCGCACTCTCGGCGCCGATCTTCTTCCCGTTCGGCGTGCGCCCCACCGAGACGAGGATCATGTCGTAGAGGCCGGGATCGCCCTGGTCGAACGTAACCCTGATTCCACCCTTCGTCGCCTCTGCTCTTGTCGTCTTCGTCTTGAGCATTACCCGGTCAAAGCGCGCAGCGTTGAACTTCTGCCAGACCGCGACGAGGTCCCGGTCGGCCCCCAGCATCAGGCCATCCAGCATCTCCACCACGTCCAGGCGCGCGCCGAGCGTCGAATAGACCGTGCCCATCTCCAGGCCGATGATGCCGCCGCCGATCACCAGCAGCTTCTTCGGCAGGCTGCGCAGTTCGAGCGCGCCGGTGGAATCCACGATGCGGGGATCGTCGGGCAGGAACGGCAGCTTCGCCGCCTGCGAGCCGGCTGCAATGATGGCGTTGTTGAAACTGAGAGTTTTATCGCCTTGCTTCGTCGTTACATGCAAATGATGAGAATCGACAAAGGAACCCAAACCTTCAATCACCGTAACCTTGCGCATCTTCGCCATCGAGGCGAGGCCGCCGGTCAGCTTGCCCACCACCTTGCCCTTGAAGGCGCGCAGCTTGTCGAGGTCGACTTTGGGATCGCCGAACGATATGCCGTGCCCGGCCAGTTCGCTCGCGGCATCCATGATGGCCGCGGTATGCAGCAG
>JBAQER010000179.1:0-6128 GCA_049286845.1 Bradyrhizobium sp. | reverse complement strand
ATGTCACCGAGCGCCGGCACGCCAATGAAAAGATCGCACATCTTGCGCATTACGACGCGCTGACCGATCTGCCGAACCGGGTACTGTTTCGCGAACAGATCGAATGCGAACTGGAGCGAACCGGCCGCGGCGACCAGTTCGCACTGCTCTATATCGACGTCGACGAATTCAAGGGCATCAACGATTCGCTTGGACATCACGTCGGCGATGAACTGCTGAAGGCCGTGGCCAACCGCCTCCGGAGCTGCATCAGGGAAACCGATCTCATCGCGCGGCTCGGCGGCGACGAATTTGCGGTGATCCAGACAGGTGTCGGGAACGCCAGTGACGTCGTGGAATTCGTGACGCGAATTCACGAGGCTATCCGGCAGCCCTATCAATGCCTCGGCCACCAGCTCTCCACCGACGCCAGCATCGGCATTGCGCTGGCGCCGCAGGACGGCACCGATCTGGATCAGCTGATCAAGAATGCCGATCTGGCGATGTATGCCGCCAAGGCCGGGGGACGCCGGACCTATCGCTTCTTCGAGCCGGCCATGGATGCCAGCGCGAAGGCGCGGCTTGCCATGGAGCAGGACCTGCGTCAGGCGCTCGTGGATGGCGGCTTCGAAATCCACTACCAGCCCCTTGTCGATCTTCGCCGTAACGAGGTGACCGGCTGCGAGGCCTTGCTGCGCTGGCGCCATCCGGAGCGCGGCATGATTTCTTCCGCCGAATTCGTACCGGTCGCGGAAGACACCGGCCTGATCGTCGAGCTCGGCGAATGGGTCTTGCGCACCGCCTGCGCCGAAGCGGCGACCTGGCCGGATCACGTCCGCATTGCCGTCAACGTCTCGCCGGTTCAACTGAAGTGCCCGACGCTGGCGCTGAAGATCACAAGCGCATTGGCGGCCTCCGGCCTGAAGGCGAACCGGCTGGAGCTCGAGATCACCGAGGCAGTACTGATCCGCGACGACGAGACCGCGCTCGCCATCCTGCATCAGCTCCGCGCCATCGGCGTCCGGATCGCGCTCGACGATTTCGGCACCGGCTATTCCTCGCTGAGCTATCTGAAGCGCTTCCCCTTCGACAAGATCAAGATCGACCGCTGCTTCGTCAGCGACATCACGGAGATCGACGGATCGTCGGCGATCGTGCAGGCGGTGGTGAATATCGCAGCCTCCCGCGACATGACAACGACGGCGGAAGGCGTCGAAACATCAGAGCAGAAGGAGCTGCTTCGCGCGCTGGGCTGCACCGAGATGCAGGGCTACCTGTTCAGCGCCGCGAAACCCGGCTCGCAAGTGCGGAAACTGTTCGGCACGCAACCGGCGATGACGGCGGCCGTGGCCTAACGACGACGGTTCCGCTGGCCGGCGAAGTCCCGGGCGGCGCCGTTGCGGCGCCGCCCGAATTCTTTCCTCACGACGACTTCTTGCGGCCGGTCCACATCGCCTTCACGAGATTCTCGCGGTGCAGCAGGCTCGAAGCCGCAACACCCAGGACATGCAGGCCGGCCAGCACCAGCGTGCCGTGAGCGAGCGCCTCGTGGAGCTTCTCGACCCATTTGGCCCCCCAATAGGCGTCCGTCGTCATCATGTAACCGGTGACAGCGGTGCCGATCAGTGCCGCCAGTAGCGCTACGATCATCGCACCGCCGGCGGGATTGTGGCCGAGATAGCGCGGCGCCTTGAGGTTTGCGACATCCCGCAGGTAGGCCAGCACATCGCGCGGCGACCGCACGAAACTGGAAAACCGCGCGTGGTGCGAACCGACGACGCCCCAGGCCAGGCGGAGCGCCAGCAGAGTGGCGATGCCGTAGCCGGCGGCGATATGCACGCCTTCGATCTCGTCGCCGGTGACGAAGGCGATGACGAACAGCGTCAACAGCGTCCAGTGGAATACCCGGACGAACGGGTCCCACACCTTGACCGTTGCCGGCGGCACTGCGCCGCCGGCTTCGATCGCGTCATGCGTGAATGCCATGGCGCGGCCGTTACAGCTGGCCGACGATAGCGGCGGAAGTCGGATCGACAAACAGTTCGACGCGGCTGCCGTTCTTGTCGATGGTATAGAGCTCGCCGCAGGCGGCCTTCAGCTTTGCCTTCTGAACCTTGTAGCCCTGCGCCTCGATCTTGGCCTGGAGCGCGTCGAGGGAGAGCCACTGGCTCTGCGGCGCCGACGTGCAGGGCCGCCCGAGGCTGCCGGCGTTGGCGATCGTCGCCGTGGCAAGCAGGGCAGCGGTAGCGAGCATTGCGATCTTGGTCATGGAAAGTCTCCGTGGTGGGCGCCTGCCTGCTGGCAGCGCTGGAAAGGGGGATCGATCCGATAGGTGCTTTTGATCCATGTCATCGACCGGTCAGCGTCCCATCGGTATTGGTATTCCGATGATGGTCAGTGGCGCCGACCGTGGTCCCGTCGCTCATCGTGGCGCTCGTGGGCGTCGTCGTGATGTTCGCGATGGCCGCGACGGGCGTCGTGGTCCCTGCGGGATTCATGGTGGCGCTCATCTGCGTGTTCTTCACCACGCACGGCAGACCGGGCCGCCTCGGCGGCGCTTCCGATCTCCGTGGCGGTGACATCTTTGGCCTGGGCCAGCGCTCCGGCGCCGAACAGGGTGATGAGGGTACCGAGCAAGATGGTCTTGCGCATGGTGATATCTCCTGGGCTTCCGTCCCGGCCGCCTATCCGGCCAGCGACGGGACGCACTATCGGCCGGGACCGCTGACAACCGCCTGTTGACCGATGTCAGCGAACTGTCAGGCGGTCCATGTCAGGGGTGAAGTCGAAAGGAATTGAGTGCAGCCATGGGCTTGCGTTCGAAAGGATTGGCTATTTGCCTGCTGTCGGCACTTGCGGTGCTTGCGGCCGGCGCGCGGGCAGACGACGGCCACGACCATGACGTGGCGCGGCGAGCCGTCGAGCGCGGCGAGATCAAGCCGCTTGCCGAAATCCTGCAGATGGTGCGCGACAAGCTTCCCGGCGAGATCGCAGGCGTTAAGATCGAGCGCAAGGGCGGACGGCTGATGTACGAATTGCGGATCGTCGGTGCACAAGGACGCCTTCTCGAAGTCTACGTCGATGCGGCGACCGGCGAGATTGGCCGCACCCGGGAGAAATGATGCGCGTGCTGCTTGTCGAGGATGACCGCAGGATCGCCGCCGAGGTCGAGCGCGCGCTGGTGGCGGCTGGCTATGTGGTCGATCGCGAAAGCAAGGGCGAGGAAGCCTGGTTCCGCGGCGATACCGAGGACTATGCCGCGATCATTCTGGACCTGGGATTGCCCGGCATGGACGGACTGGCCGTGCTCAAGCGCTGGCGCGGAAGCGGCCGTACCACGCCTGTTCTGATTCTCACGGCGCGCGGCAGCTGGAGCGAGCGCGTCGACGGCATCGATGCCGGCGCCGACGACTATCTGCCAAAGCCGTTTCAGATGGAGGAATTGCTGGCACGGCTGCGCTCCGTCCTGCGCCGCTCGGCCGGACGGGCCTCCTCCGTGGTGACGATCGGCGATCTCACCCTCGACGAGCGCCAGATGAAGGTCAGCGTGCGCGGCGTCCCGATCAACCTGTCGGCGCTGGAATATCGCGTGATGGCCTATCTGATCCACCAGCGCGGTCGCGTCGTGTCGCAGCTCGAGCTCAGCGAAAATATCCATGGTACCGACGACGCCCACGATTCCAACGCCATCGAGGTTCTGGTCGGCCGCCTGCGCCGCAAGCTCGGTATCGATCTCATCGAGACGAGGCGCGGCTTCGGCTACCTGATTCCGGAGCCGGCCGGATGAGCCGTAACTCGCTGCGGCTGCGCCTCGTCGCCGGCGGCATCGCCGCGATCGTGCTTGCGCTGGCGCTGGCCGGCCTCGGTCTGACGCTATTGTTCGAGCGCCATGTCGGCCGCACCGTCTCCCAGGATCTCGATGTTCATCTCAAGAAGCTGCTGGCCGGCCTCGACGTCGACGCCGAAGGGCGCATGGTTGTCACCAATGGCCCCGTCGATCCCCGGTTTTCCGAACCGCTGTCGGGCCTGTATTGGCAGATCGCCGACGACCGCGACCAGACGCTGCGCTCGCGCTCGCTGTGGGATTCATCGTTGCTGCTGCCGAAGGACGAGCCCGCCGCCGGCGAAGTGCATCGCCACGAAGCGACCGGTCCCGGCAACGGCCGGGTTCTGATCGCCGAACGCCGGGTCCGGCTCAACATCAACGGGCGCGATGCGCCGGTCACGGTCGCGGTCGCGATCGACGCCGCGCATGTCGCGGCGGCGACGAGCGCTTTCGCCACCGACCTTGCGACGGCGCTCGGCCTGCTCGGGGTCGTACTGGCGGCGGCGACCGCTATACAGGTCGGGCTGGGGCTGCGGCCGCTCGATGTCCTCAGGCGCGGCGTGGCGGATATCCGCGCCGGCCGCGACCGGCGGCTCGCAGCCGCCGTACCCGACGAAGTCCGGCCGCTGGTCGACGAGGTCAACGCACTGCTGGCTGCGCGCGCCGAGGAAGTCGAGCGCTCCCGTCACCGCGCCGCCGATCTTGCCCATGGCCTGAAGACGCCGCTTGCCGCTCTCGCCGCCGATGCCGGCCGCCTGCGCGAGGCGGGACAGTCTGCCGTTGCCGACGGCATCGATGAGGTGATCGGGACCATGCGCCGTCATGTCGACCGGGAACTTGCACGGGCCCGGCTGCACGGCGCCGGGCGTTCCCGGCCGGATGCATCGACAAAGCTGGCGCCGCTGGTTCGCTCACTGGTAGCGACGCTGGCGCGGACGCCGGACGGCGCCCGGATCGCCTGCGAGATCGCGATGACGGATGAAGTGACGGTGCCGTTCGAGCGCGCCGATCTCGCCGAGGTGCTGGGCAACCTGCTCGAGAACGCAACGCGCCATGCCCGCAACCGGGTCCGGATCGCCGCCGCAGCGGACGGCCGCAGCATCACCGTTGAGGACGACGGCGCCGGCATTCCCGAGGCGGTCCGGCCAACCGTCCTCGCGCGCGGCGGACGGCTCGATGAACGCGGCGGCGCCGGGCTCGGCCTTGCCATCGTCCAGGACGTCGTCGAAGCCTATGATTGGACCTTGCGGTTGGATACGTCGGAACTCGGCGGACTGCGCGCCACGATCCAGCCGAATGCTTCGACAGCGCCTTCCGGTCAACAGGCATTCATGTAGCACTCAGGCGTTCCGGTCATTTACCAGTTCCTGCCCGGAACCCGATGGATCGAGCGGAGTTTTCTTCCGTTGCACCCAGCGTTTCGGTGGAGGCTCCTTGAACCGTCGCGAGTTTCTTCAAGTCTCTGTAGCGCTGCCGCTGACGGCGTCGGCGGCAAGCGGGCTGTTCACGCCGGCGCAGGCTCAGGCCGTGCCATTCGATCGATCCAGTGTCCGGCAGCTGGCGCGCGATACCGCCGGTAAACCGTTCAAGGCACCGGACAGCAAACTGCCGGATAATCTGAAAGACCTCGACTACGACCGTTACCGCGCCATCCGGTTCTTGCCCGACCGCGCGCTGTGGCGCGGCGAAAAGTTGCCCTTCGAAGTCCAGTTCTTCCATCGGGGTTTCTTCTATGCAAACCGGGTGGACATCTATGAAGTAGCAAGCGGCAAAGCGGCCAGGATCGCCTATCAGTCCGACCAGTTTTCGTTTGGCGACACGCCGCCGCCCAGTCCGGCCATCGATCTCGGCTTCGCCGGCTTTCGGCTGCACGCCCCGATCAACAAGCCTGCCTACCATGACGAAGTTTGCGTCTTCCTCGGCGCGAGTTATTTCCGCGCGGTCGCAAAGGGCCAGGTGTACGGATTGTCGGCGCGCGGGCTTTCAATCAACACCGGCGAAACCAAGGGCGAGGAGTTTCCTTTCTTCAAGGCGTTCTGGATCGAGAAGCCGGCCGCGAACGCCACCTCGATCGTCGTGCACGCCCTGCTGGACAGCGAGAGCGCGGCCGCGGCCTATCGCTTCACGATCAGGCCCGGCGAGACCACCGTCTTCGATGTGGAGATGGCGATCTATCCAAGGGTGAACCTCGAGCATGCCGGGCTGGCACCGATGACGAGCATGTTCTTCTTCGGGCCCAACGATCGGATTGACGTCGACGACTTCCGCCCCTCAGTGCACGATTCCGACGGCCTCGCCATCTTCAACGGCAGGGGCGAGGAGC
>JBAQER010000178.1:0-18009 GCA_049286845.1 Bradyrhizobium sp. | reverse complement strand
CGGGCGGCGGTCCTGCCGGCGCCACCACCACCATGGTCTACAAGGTCTATGCGGACGGACGGCTCGGCGGCGATCTCGGCGGCTCGGCCGCGCAGTCGGTGGTGCTGATGGTGATCGTGATCGCGCTGACCGCGATCCAGTTCCGCTATGTCGAGCGCAAGGTGCAGTACTGATGGTCGAGCACCGCCCCTGGAATGACGTCATCGCCTACGCCATCCTGACGTTCGGCGTCTTCATCGTCGCCTTTCCGGTCTATCTGGCGCTGATCGCCTCGACCCACGACGCCGGAACCGTGGTCGGCGGCAACATGCCGTTGTCGCCGGGAAGCCAAACGCTCGAAAACTATTACCGCGCCATCTTCGTCGGCGGCTCGCGCACCAGCCGCGAACCGGTCGGACATCTCCTGATGAACTCGTTCATCTCGGCGCTCGGCATCGCGGTCGGCAAGATCATCATCTCGATCCTGTCCGCCTACGCCGTGGTGTATTTCCGCTTTCCGTTCCGCAAGACCGCGTTCTGGATCATCTTCGTCACCCTGATGCTGCCGGTCGAGGTTCGCATCTATCCGACCTACAAGGTGGTGGCCGACCTGCATATGCTCGACACCTATGCCGGACTGATCCTGCCCTTGATCGCATCCGCCACCGGCACGCTTCTGTTCCGGCAATTCTTCATGACCGTGCCGGACGAGTTGCTGGAAGCCTCCCGCATCGACGGCGCCGGACCGTTCCGGTTCTTCAAGGATACGCTGCTGCCGCTGTCGGTCACCACGATCGCGGCGCTGTTCGTGATCCAGTTCATCTATGGCTGGAATCAGTATCTGTGGCCGCTGCTGATCACCACGCAGGATTCGATGCAGACCATCGTCACCGGCATCAAGAAGATGCTGACGACGACCGACGAACTGGCCGAATGGCAGCTCGCGATGGCAACGGCCGTCCTGGCGATGCTGCCCCCCGTCGCGGTGGTGGTGTTCATGCAGCGGCTGTTCGTGCGCGGCCTGGTCGAGACGGAGAAATAGGACAGAGATGGCTAACGTAGTTCTCCGCGACGTCCGCAAAACCTACGCCGGTGGCTTCGAGGCCATCAAGGGCATCGATTTCGAGGTCGGCGACGGCCAGTTCTGCGTGCTGGTCGGCCCTTCCGGCTGCGGCAAGTCCACGCTGCTGCGCATGGTCGCGGGGCTGGAGACCATCACGTCGGGCGATATCGATATCGGCGGGCGCATCGTCAACGCGATCGAGCCGGCCGAACGCGACATCGCCATGGTGTTCCAGAATTACGCGCTCTATCCGCATATGAGCGTCTACAACAACATGGCCTATGGCCTGCGCAACCGGCGCATGCCGGAGCCCGAGATCGATACCCGCGTGCAGGAAGCCGCGCGCATTCTCGAGCTCGGCACCATGCTCGACCGCAAGCCGCGGCAGCTCTCCGGCGGCCAGCGCCAGCGCGTCGCGATGGGCCGCGCCATCGTGCGGCAGCCCAAGGTCTTTCTGTTCGACGAACCCTTGTCGAACCTCGACGCCAAGCTGCGCATCGCGATGCGCGTCGAGATCCGCAAATTGCAGCGCCGGCTGAAGACCACCTCGATCTACGTCACCCACGACCAGCTCGAGGCGATGACGCTCGCCGATATCCTGGTGGTGATGAATGGCGGCCGGGTCGAGCAGATCGGCAATCCCCTGCAGATCTACCAGAAGCCCGCGACCACCTTCGTCGCCTCCTTCATCGGCGCGCCGCCGATGAATCTGATGCAGCTGCGGGCGGACGAAATCAAAACCCAGTTCGCCGGCGACAGCCGGGCGGCCAGCGAGGCCGGCATCCTCGGCATCCGCCCCGAGGATTTCGTGATTTCGAGCGAGACGATTGCCGGCGGCATCGCGCTCGATCTCACCGTGGAGGCGATCGAGCGGGTCGGGGCCGAGACCTTCATCTACGGCACCCGCCAGCACGAAATTCAGGGCGTTGCCGCCAATCCCGGCGAATTGCCGCCGGGCGAAGTGATCGTGCGGATCCCCGGCGCGGTCGCGCCCGCCATTGGCGAGCGAATCAGGGCGGTGGCACCACGCGAGAACCTGCATCTGTTCAGCGCCGACGGCCGCACCCGGATCGATCTCTAGGCTTCGATTTCGGGCATTTTGTCGCGGTTAATCAGGTGCTTGAACACCTCTCAAATCATGCCCATATTGGCTGTTGACCGGAGGGCAAATCCGCCGGCCGGCCAAAAATGGGGCGCCGCAAGGGCCCCTCAAAGTCGCTTCGAGAGGACTTTGTGATGTCTCGTGTTCCTTCGTTATCCAGTCCGTTCCTGCTTGGGTTCGACGAAATCGAGCGTGCGCTCGATCGCGTCGTCAAAGGCGCCGACGGTTATCCTCCCTACAACATCGAGCGGTGCGACCGCGCCAACGGTGCGCCCGAACGCCTGCGGATCACGCTGGCGGTCGCTGGTTTTACCCGCGATCAACTCGATGTAACCATTGAGGAAAACCAGCTCGTGATCCGGGGCCGCCAGCACGACGACAAGGCCCGGCAATACATCCATCGCGGCATCGCCGCGCGCCACTTCCAGCGCACTTTCGTGCTGGCGGAGGGGATGCAGGTGCTGGGCGCGGATCTGAAAAACGGGCTGTTGTCGATCGATCTCGCCCGGCCGGAGCCGGAAAAGGTCGTTAAGACAATTGCTATCAATGAACACGAATAATGGAACGAGTAGCGGACTCGACCGCTTAGTCTGACAGAGGAGTCGAGACCATGACTGAAGGTAACGTTGTGTACGAACCCACCGCCGTCTCGCCGGAGGCGCTGGCGACCTTGGGCGAGGGACACATCGCCTATGTGAAGCAGATCCGCTCCGAGGACGTGCCGGGGCTGTTTCCCCAGGCGCCGAAGATCGCGCCGGGACTGAAGCTGTTCGCGCTGCATGCCGCCGACGGCACGCCGATCATGCTGACCGACAGTCGGGAAGCGGCGATCGCGAACGCATGGAGCAACGAATTGCAGGCCGTCAGCGTTCACTGACCGAGCCCTTGCTCGTGTCATGACGCCACGCGCCTGGAGGCGTCGCCGGCGCAGCCCGGCTGCGATGGTTGAGGCTCATCGGAATTCGCAATACGCGGGCATTGCCTCGATCAAATCGGGCCGATGTCCGCGTATCTTGTTTTGAGATTACGCCGCGCTGGCCGGCGGCAGCGCCAGCACCGAATAGATCGCCTGGGCGTCGCGCGAGGCGCGCAGCTTCTTGGCGACGTCCTGGTCGCGCAGCAGCCGCGCGATCCGCGCCAGCGCCTTCAGGTGATCGGCGCCGGCGCCTTCGGGCGCCAGCAGCAGGAACACCAGATCGACCGGCTGGCCGTCCATCGACTCGAAATCGATCGGGCGTTCGAGGCGCGCGAACAGGCCGAACAGCTTATCCAGCTTGGGCAGCTTGCCGTGGGGGATGGCGACGCCATAGCCGACGGCGGTGGTGCCGAGCTTCTCGCGCTGCAGCAGCACCTCGAACACCGAGCGCTCGTTCTGCCCGGTCAGGGCGGCCGCCCGCGCCGCCAGTTCCTGCAGCGCCTGTTTCTTGTTGTTGACCTTCAAAGCCGGGAGAATCGCCTCGGGTGCGACCAGATCGGTAATCGTCATGGGGCGTTCCGAGGTGAATTAAACCGTCAGGTTGCGAAATAGGGTTCAGAGGGGCGGCGTCAAGAAGATGAGGCGGTAGGTGGGCCTGTTACCCGGGCCCCGGTCTGGGGCCGCTACGGGCTTTCTCCTACTCCAACGCAGGACCGGTGCCAACCACCCGGGAGAGTCGTTTCCGGTCTCCTCCGTCGAAGGCCGCGGACCATAGGGAGGGTCCCGCGGGGCGTCAATGCCGATTGCCGCCTATCCCCCGGGCTTGACGGCAGGGGGGTCGATCCAGCCGACATTGCCGTCCGGCCGCCGGTAAATGATATTCACCCGCCCGCTCGAACCGTGCTGGAACACCAGGCAGGCGGCGCCGGTCAGGTCCAGTTCCATCACCGCTTCGCTGACCGACATCCGTTTCAACGAGGTGGTCGCCTCCGCGATGATGACCGGGTTGTAGCCGGCGTCATCATGTTCCTCGTCCGCAGGCGCCTCGATGACGTAGCTCGGAACGTCCAGGGTGGGCGCGGTGAGTTCGGCCAGCGCCTCCGCCTCGGCATGCGCCTTGCGGGCCGAGCGGTCCTTGAGACGGCTCTTGTAGCGGCGCAGGCGCTTTTCGATCATCAGCAGCGCCTGGTCGGCGCTGGCATAGGCGTCGGCGGCATTTGAATCGGCTTCCAGCGTGATCCCCGAATCCAGATGCAGCGCGCAGTCGGTGCGGAAGCCGAAGCCGTCCTTGCTCAGCGTAATGTGGCCGGAATAGTTGCCGTCGAAATACTTGCGCAGAACTTCATCGGTGCGCTCGCTGACGCGCCCGCGCAGGGCTTCGCCGACGTTGATGCTTTTTCCCGAGATCCGGAGGGTCATTTGAGGCCTCGATTAGTCTGGAGGGGAACCGACACTATCCCGATTTGGCCGGGACGCAATCAGGCAGGCTGCGCGTCGCGGGATCGGTCGGAGGATGCGGCAGGCGCGGAAAGAGCATTGCCGAGCATGCTTTGCTTGTCGCGTCGGCGTTGCACCGAGGACGGGATTCGCATCGCCTCGCGGTACTTCGCAACCGTGCGGCGGGCGATATCAATGCCGGTGGCGCGCAATCGTTCCACGATGGTGTCGTCGGACAGGATCATGGCCGGGTCTTCCGCATCGATCAGCTGCCTGATGTGGTGACGGACGGCCTCTGCCGAATGGGCTTCGCCGCCGTCGGCCGACGCGATCGAGGCGGTGAAGAAATACTTCAATTCGAAGCTGCCGCGATTGGTCGCCATGTATTTGTTGGCGGTCACCCGCGACACCGTCGATTCATGCATCTGGATCGCGTCCGCCACCGCCTTGAGATTGAGCGGCCGGAGATGCGCCACGCCGTGGGTGAAGAAGCCGTCCTGCTGGCGCACGATCTCGGTGGCGACCTTCAGGATGGTGCGGGCGCGCTGATCGAGCGCGCGCACCAGCCAGGTCGCGTTCTGCAGGCAATCGGTGAAATAGGACTTGTCGCCGTCCTTGCGGATGTTCTTCGACAGCTCGGTGTAATAGACCTGATTGACCAGCACCCGCGGCAGGGTGTCGCTGTTGAGTTCGACATGCCAGCCGCCGTCGGGGCCGGGCCGCACATAGACATCCGGCACCATGGTCTGGGTGCGCGACGAGCCGAATTTCAGACCCGGCTTCGGATCGAGCCTGCGGATTTCGCCGATCATGTCGGTGATATCTTCGTCGTCGACGCCGCAGAGTTTTCGCAACGAAGCGATATCCCGCTTGGCCAGCAGATCGAGATGCTCGACCAGCGCCTGCATCGCCGGGTCGTAGCGATTGAGTTCGCGCAGCTGGATCGCCAGGCATTCGCTCAAGTTACGCGCGCAGACGCCGGGCGGATCGAATTTCTGCAGCACCGCGAGCACCGCCTCGACCTCCGCCTGCGACGCTCCCAGCCGCTCGGCGGCCTGCCCCAGATCCGGCGGCAGGTAACCGGCCTCGTCGACGAGATCGATCAGATATTGCCCGATCATGCGCTGCGCCGGCCCGGTAAAGGCCACCGCGAGCTGTTCGGCCAGATGGCTGCCGAGCGTGACCTCGGCAGCGACGAAGGCTTCGAGATTGTAGCTGTCGTCGTTGGAGGCGCCGCCGCCCCATTCGGTATAGGCGGTGGGCGCCGCATCCTGCGCGGTGCGCGCCGCGGCCTCGGCCGGCTCCTCGGAGAACACGTTGTCGAGCGGGGTATCCAGCGTCTGCTCGATCTCGGTGCGGCTGCCGAGGTCGCGGTTCATCCAGTCTTCCTGGCCCGGCTCGGAGCTGTCGCCGGCGGAGCCGCCTGCCATTTCCGAGGGCTCGCCGCCGCCCTCATCGCCATAAGCGGGACCCTGCTCCTCAGCGCCGGCATATTCGCCCCGCTCCGGGGAGGGTTCGCCGGCGACCGGCGGCTCGGGGCCGTCGCTGGCACGCTCCAGCAGCGGATTGCGCTCCAGTTCCTCTTCCACAAAGGCCGAAAGGTCGAGATTGGACAGCTGCAGCAGCTTGATCGCCTGCATCAGCTGCGGCGTCATCACCAGCGACTGGGATTGGCGGAACTCTAATCTCTGCGTCAGCGCCATCGAAACAAGAACCGTTCCAGGAAAGTTGGTCCGATTCTTGCTTAAACTAGTCCAAAGCTGATGTACACGGCTTGACGAGTTGGAAAAAAGGACTAGAGGCGAAATTCCCGGCCAAGGTTAAAGCCGGAATTCCTCACCCAGATAAAGTCGCCGCACGTCAGGGTTGTTGACGATCTCCTCCGGATTGCCCTCGGTCAATATTTCGCCCGCGTAGACGATATAGGCGCGGTCGGTCAGCCCCAGCGTTTCCCGCACATTGTGGTCGGTGATGAGGACGCCGATGCCGCGATTGGTGAGATGGCGGACCAGGTCCTGGATGTCGCCGACCGCGATCGGATCGATGCCGGCGAAGGGCTCGTCGAGCAGCATGTAGTTCGGGCGGGTCGCCAGCGCGCGGGCGATTTCGACGCGGCGGCGTTCGCCGCCGGACAGCGCGATCGACGGGGTTTTCCGCAACCGGCCGATGTTGAATTCGTCGAGCAGCGAATTGAGTTCGGCCTCGCGCTTCTTCTTCGAGGGCTCCACGACCTCGAGCACCGCGCGGATATTCTGTTCCACAGTGAGGCCGCGGAAGATCGAGGCTTCCTGCGGCAGGTAGCCGATTCCGAGCCGGGCGCGCTGGTACATCGGCAGCTTGGTGACGTCGTGGCCGTCGAGTTCGATGGCGCCGCGATCGGCCTTGATCAGGCCGGTGATCATGTAGAATACCGTGGTCTTTCCGGCGCCGTTCGGGCCCAGCAAACCGACGGCCTCGCCGCGGCGGACATAGATGCTGACGCCGCGCACGACCTGCCGGGCGCCGAAACTCTTTTCCACGCTGTGTACGGCCAGGTAGCCCGCCTTCTTGGTCAGCCGCAGCGCGGGCGCGCCATTGACCTTGGGCCGGGGACGAGGCTTTTCCGCTGATGGAGGCGGCGCGCTCGGTTTCAGGACCGGCGGCGCCTCGCGGGCGAACGGCGAGCCGTCGCGCGCCAGTGGCGGCGCGTCGCGCACCGGGCTGGTCAGCATGTCGCCGATGGTATCGCCGAGCGCGGTGATGTCCTCACGCGTACGCGCAAATCCCGGCGAATTGCGTTTAGCCGGGCGCCGACGGAACATGCTGAGTAAATCCACCATCCCCCGCTTCGCTTCAGCCTTTCACGGTGATCCCGCGAACCCGCCGCGGGCAAATCGTTTTGCCCCGGCAAAATGAATGAATGGATGTCCCTTGCCCAGCGGAACACCCTCGATCGGGCACGGGTTGGCAGCCGCCGGGCCGCCCCGTAGATACAGGCTTGCGGAGCGCCCTTCAACCTCACCGCCGGCAGATATCGCACAAGTGATTGATCTTATTTTGGTTTATTAGAGGAGCCTGATCCCGGGGCCGGCGTCGAAGACGGCATTCCCGGGATCGCCGGAGTTCCCTGGCCGCCGGACGAGATGAACAGCCCCTGGACGCGCCCGCTGTCGGATTCCACCCGCGAGACGCCCGTCGTCATGTCCACCATTAACCGGTCGCCACGCAGCACATTCTTGCCCTGGGTCAGGACGATACCGCCGAGCATGGTGATCATGTTGGCCCTGGTGTCGAACACGGCGGTTTCCCCGGTCACCACCTGATCCTTCTGGGTCACCACCACATTGCCTCTCGCCTCGAGCCGGCGGATCGACGAGCTGCCGCCGGGACCGGGGGTTGCGGACTGCATCGGCGCCGATTTGGCCGACTTCGAATTGGCGGCCTTCGCACCGGCGGCCGGCGCCGCTGATGGCGACGAGGTCGAATCGTAGAACACCACAAGCGATTTGGACGTCATGGTGGTGTCGCCCTGCACCACCTTCACATTGCCGGCGAAGGTCGCTTCCTTCTTCTTGTCGCGCATCTCGAGCGAAGCGGCTTCGATCTGGATCGGCTGGTCGCGGTTCTGCGAAAAACCCTGCATCGCGTTGGGCACGCCCTGCATCGCGCTCTGCGCGCCGGCTTCACCGGCCGACATCAGCGCCAGCGCGCAAACGGCCGCGCCGGCATAATGCGCGATCCGCCTGATCGAAGTGCTGCGCAGGGAAAACATCATCATCAGGATCATTTCGGGTTGGCGTTTTTGCCGGACACGGATCGCGTCCTTGCAGGTTGAGCGGCCGGCTCGGGCGCGGCGGAGACATTGGGGTCGGGGCTGTCCATGACCAGATTCATCACGACGTTGCCCTCGAACCGCACGACCTCGCCGCCATTGGTGATCCTGAGCCGGTCGGCGCTCAGCGTTCCATTGAGCAGTTTGACGTCGACATGCTCTTCCGATGTCACCGTGCTCTTGCCGATATCGACCAGCGCCTGCGACAGCCGGGCTTCATAGCCGGAGGAGGATTGCAGGAAGATATCCTTGCGCAGGTCCAGAAGCTGCGCCTTGGAATCGAACAGTCCGGTGCTGGCGTCCAGCGTGATGTTGGTGGTGCGGTCTTCCATCAACACCTTGGCGCGCAGCGTCCTGAGATCGACGCGATCCGGAACGGTCAGGTCCTGGGTTGCGGTCTTGGCCCACACCTCGTAGGGCCGCTGATCCGGCGTGTAGCCGGACATATGCGGCGATTCCATCGTGATCTTGGTGCCGGAAACCACGAGGTTTCCGATATCGACCGGCAGCTTCGGCAACAGCATGCGGAACGGATTGTAGACCGAGACGAAGACGATCGCCGTCATCGCCAGCACCACGGTGGCCGGTACCGCGATCCGCAGCACCCGCACCATCCGGCTGTGGCGCGCCGCGATCGCGAAGCGCGCGTCCATGCCGGCCTGATAGGTTGGGTTCTGAACCGAATTCACCGCTGCTCCAAAGCGCTGGTACCGCCGGCCATTCTACCCGGGATCGCCAGATTTTGCAGCCTGACACTCGCTATGACTGTGACCGAAACGGGGCCGCAACCCGCGGCATAGCGCCGTTCCGGCGCTTCAGGAATGCGAAAAGATGTCCTCGGCCTCCCAGCCCTGCAGGTCGAGTTTGGCCCGCGTCGGCAGGAAGTCGAAACAGGCCCGAGCGAGTTCCGTACGGCCTTCACGCGCCAGCATGCCGTCGAGGCGTTCGCGCAAGCCATGCAGATGCAGCACGTCGGAAGCGGCATAGGCCAGCTGCGCCTCGCTCAGCGACTGCGCGCCCCAGTCGCTCGACTGCTGCTGCTTCGACAGATCGACATTGAGCACCTCGCGCACCAGGTCCTTCAGGCCGTGGCGATCGGTATAGGTGCGGGAGAGCCTGGAAGCGATCTTGGTGCAGTACACCGGCTGCGGCATCACGCCGAAGGCGTTGTAGAGCGCGGCGAGATCGAAGCGGGCGAAGTGAAAGATCTTCGTCACCTTCGGATTGGCCAGCAGCGCCTTCAGGTTCGGCGCGTCGGTACTGTCCTTGGGGATCTGCACCACGTCGGCGCTGCCGTCGCCGTTCGACAGCTGCACCACGCAGAGCCGGTCGCGATGCGGATTGAGCCCCATGGTCTCGGTATCGATCGCCACCGAGTCGGTGTAGCGGGTGAGATCGGGCAGATCGCCGCGATGCAGGCGGATGGTCATGACTTTTACAAACCTCGTCGAATCGATGCGGGCCTAAACTAACGTTGAAATCGTCAACAAACGAGGGGCGCGCCGCAAATCGCGCCAGCTGCGCGAACAGATCATCGGCCGTCCCTGCCAGCCATTCCGTTCTTTGTCACAAACTACTGAAAGATAACAGCTTTCAATAGCCCTTCCCGCGAGAACGTTGCGCTGCCGTTTTTCCAGCGGATTTTTCCCGGAATCGGCAGAATTACTCCACTATGCGTCGACCGCCGTCACAACCGAAGGTGCCGTGATGAAAGCCGAACAAGAACGATTGCCCCGCTTTGCCGTGCTGATCGACGCCGACAACACCTCGCCGCAGATCGCGGGCGGGCTGTTCGAAGAAGTTGCAAAATTCGGCGAGGCCAGCGTGCGCCGCATTTACGGGGATTTTTCCAGCGGACAGTTGAAATCATGGGCCGATATCCTGCAAGAGCACGCCATCGACCCCTACCAGCAATTTGCCTATACCAAGGGCAAGAACGCTTCCGACATTGCTCTCGTGATCGACGCCATGGACCTGCTGCACAGCGGCCGGTTCGATGGGTTTTGTCTGGTATCTTCCGACAGCGATTTTACCCGGCTTGCCTCACGGCTGCGCGAACAGGGCGCCGCCGTCTACGGTTTTGGAGCGGAGAAGACGCCGAAGAGTTTTCGTCAGGCGTGCCACCGCTTCATCCTGACCGAGAATCTGTTGCTGCCGCCGATCGCCTCCGGCACGGAGGCGGCGCCAAAACCGAAATCACGGCAATCGCCGAGTGCGGCGATACCGATTCTAAGGAAAGCGATTTCACAAATTGACAGCGAAGATGGCTGGGTGCTGCTCGGTGAGGTCGGCGGGCAAGTCTCCAATCTATTCTCGGACTTCGACGTGCGCTCCTACGGCCACAACAAGCTCAGCGAGCTCGTGCGCAAGACTGGCGCCTTCGACGTCGAGAAATCCGACAGCGGCCAGTTGCGGATGCGGGTGAAGCCGGCCGATGGCAAGGCAAGTTAGCCGCCCTAGAGCTTGATGTGTTGGAGTGGATAGAGTCGTCCCGCAGCCGCGAGGCACGAACGATCTCGTGTCCCGGACCCGGCATGGTGTCCGTTCGGCGGTGCAGGGCAGGGCCTGGGCAAAAAATCGCGAAAACAACCCCATGCAAAGTAAGAGTGGACCCCGGCCGTTACCATCCAAAAAGCGAGGTGCTCCGCGAAGGCGTGCGGCTCATTCAGGAGCGCGAAGCAAGGTTGGCTGCACTGGACGCCTCGATCGCGCGTGGCCTTGCTGATGCTGATGCTGGCCGGGTGAGACCAAGCTCCGACGTGTTTGACCGCCTGGAAGCGAAATTGGCGGCCAAGACGGATCGCGCGTGATCGTCGTCACGGCCGAGGCCGATCTGGGGCAAATCGCTGCGTAAGGCGCCCGAGATTACGAGTCCCTGCTATTCCCCGAGGGATAATCCGGCAAGACCGCTCCTTGATCCCGGCCAAGCATATGTGGGCAAGGGCAAAGTGGTGCCCAAGAAAGGACTGGGGCGAGCCGACCTAAAAAACCAATGTTTTGCTGGGTTTTTCGATCCGCCCGGCGAGTAGCCGTGTACCGGTTTTGTGTACCGGAAACAAGCCATAGTCATTAATCGACAGTGGTCAATCTGGTCAGGTGCTCGTGCAGAACAAGGATTAAGTTCAATTCATCGAACGAGAAGTGCGTAAAGCGCCCGTCGGTCGTTTCACCGTCATTTAACGGGAAGTCACCTTCCCAAATCACCGGGAAGGCACCGGCAGGTAGCTTCAGATGGCTTACAAGCGCTTCGCGGTACGCGTGCATCTGTGCGACCTCCTCCTTGTGCATTTCAATTATAGCTTTCAGGAAGCCCGCGTGTAACCTGAAGTAGACCGCTGCCACCGGGTTGAGGTCGATGTCGGCCGACAAGCCAACAAGCTGGGGTCTGAAGCGCTTTTGGACGAGCGGACTTGACGCGATCTTGCTTGGCGCAAGCACCACGGACACGGTGGCCTCCATTTTTGACTTATCGTTCAGCTTGGACTGCAACGGCACGAGCGACAGCGGGATGTCGTGGTGCTGAGCGTAGTTCCTCAGGTTGTAGAACAGGCGATACTCGAAGTGCGCATCGTAAGCCGCGCTCACGACCGCATCCCATTCGGCGACGCGGGGATCATCGCTGCCGTAGCGCTCCCTAAGTCTCATGCGGGCGCGATCCCGAAATGCGCCAGCAGAGAACAGAAAGCTCGAAAGCGCGTTCTGAGACTTCGCGATCCGCCTGGCTCCGCCGACGGCTCCTTCGGACATAGAGTTGCTGAGCGCTTCGAACTGCGACTTCATTTCGCCCGGCAGACGCTGAAAGACGTTGAAATTCTCTTCCAGCCCCATGAAGTTGACTATGTGGGGCCTCAGAATGCTGGTAACTCGAATGACTTCTTCGAATTCGGCGTACTGCTCTTCCGAAAGCGGCTTGACGTACCGCATCCCGTGCACGTTGTTATCTGCTCGCGGCAGAAGGTAACCAAGAAATTTGTCCACTCGGTTAGCCCCTCTCTACTGCTTCCGCGACCCTCGCATCGTTGGTATCGAAACGCTGCGGACATTGCCACAACTTGCCATTCGCATTCCTATGAGAGGTGTGGTTTGAGTGGGCCTCTCTCGCATTCGCGAGGTGGTCCGTCCCAACAATCAAAGAGAATGAATGGCATCATCATCAAGCGAACTCGGCGCCGCTATTGAAGCTGCCGTGTCCACCAATCCCAACTTCGTCCAGCATCGGGAACCAGTGAAATATCTGTGCTTCTTCAAGACTCGCACAGGCCGAGTTTTCGCGTTTGAGAGGGTCACCACGTCGCAGATCACCCTTTGGCTTCCGGAAGACGAACGCGTCCGGGCTGCTGCCGAAGCGCAACACTTGCCGATTTCACGAAGCGAGCCGTTCCAAAACCCAGCAGATCGAAGCAAGTATGGGCGCATTCACACGCTAAAGACAGAGCCTCAGCTGAGGGATGCCGCGCTCTATCGGGTGGCAGTCTCTACGGTCGATCAGGCTGTTGCAGTTCTTGGGGCGTTGTGATGAGCTCCGGTCTGCTTCCTCGCTTCGCAGATATCTTAAGGACCGCCACCGAACCTGAGATCGCCGCTGACGTAACCCTGAGCGGCCGATTGTTGCTGGTTCAGGAGAGCTTGCTCTCGATCAGCTACGCGCCGTTCGAACACATCCAGCTTGGTGCCAGGCTTGCCATCGTCGGAATAACCCCCGGCGCACAGCAGGCGCGCGATGCCCTTCTGGAAGCGCGTAGACGGCTGCTGAATGGAAACGATCATCCGTCGGCCCTCAAGGCCGCCAAGACATTCGCGAGCTTCTCCGGTTCGATGCGGTCCAATCTTGTAGGCATGTTGGACCATGTTGGACTCAATCGCTGGATGGGGGTGCCGAGCACTGCCGACGTCTGGAACTCGCGACATGACCTCGTGCATTTCACAAGCGCCCTACGGTATCCGGTCTTTGTCGGTGGTAAGAATTACTCCGGCGCGCCTTCAATGATCACAACGCCGGTGTTGAGGGAGGCGCTGCTCAAGAACCTTGGGGAAGAGGTCGCTGCGCTTCCCAATGCCGTGTGGGTACCCCTCGGACCCAAGCCGGCCGAGGGTCTTGGTCTTCTGGTGAAGCAGGGATTGCTGTCCGCTGACCAACTTATACTGGGCCTGCCCCATCCGAGCGGGGCCAACGCCGAGCGCATCGCCTACTTCCTGGGGCGGAAGAGTAGAGCATCTCTATCGAACAAGACCTCGCCAGATGCGATTGAGGCCAATCGGGCGCGACTGTGTAGCCAAGTCGCCGGGTTGGCAAAGTTCTCGCACCCAAGCCTGTGAAAACCCGCTCCAGCAGACACAGGGCTAGCGCATGGACCGGTCCGCGGCACCCCCGGAAGGGTACTTGCTCGGGCCGCTGCGGGTAGATCACGGGCAAGGGCAAAAGTGGTGCCAAGGAAAGGACTCGAACCTTCACGGCCGTGAAGCCACTGGCACCTGAAGCCAGCGCGTCTACCAATTCCGCCACCTGGGCCCGGGCGGGTTAGTACGGATCGGTTGCGCGCTTGTCAAATCGCTTCGGTGCCGCCCAAATACGCTGTACAGCGCCAGCATGATGGCGTATCGCGAATCCGCTAAAACCCCTCGCGATCGCACGAATTTGACCTTGGGAAATGGACGCTATGGCATCGAATCTGGACACGCTGGTCACGGTTTTCGGAGGATCGGGCTTTCTGGGGCGAAGCGTGGTCCGGGCCCTGGCCAAGCGCGGTTACCGGATCCGGGTCGCGGTGCGGCGGCCGGAGCTCGCCGGGCATCTGCAGCCGCTCGGCAGGGTCGGCCAGATCCACGCCGTCCAGGCCAATCTGCGCTATCCGGCGTCAGTCGAGGCCGCGATGCGCGATTCCCACGTCGCCATCAACCTGGTCGGCATCCTGACCGAGGGCGGCGCCCAGACCTTCGACGCGGTGCAGGGCTCGGGCGCCGGTGCGGTCGCCAGCGCGGCGAACGCTGCCGGCGCGCGGATGGTGCATATCTCCGCGATCGGCGCCGACGAGAATTCGCTATCGGGTTACGGCCGATCCAAGGCCGCGGGCGAAAAGGCGGTGCTGTCGGCGGTCCCCTCGGCCACCATCCTGCGGCCGTCGATCATGTTCGGCCCCGAGGATCAGTTCACCAACCGATTCGCCGCGCTGGCAACGGTATCGCCGGTGCTGCCGCTGATCGGCGGCGGCCTGACCAGGCTGCAGCCGGTCTATGTCGGCGACGTCGCAACCGCGGTCGCGGATGCCGTCGACGGCAAGACCAAAGCCGGCGCGGTCTACGAGCTCGGCGGCCCGGAAGTGCTGACGATGCGCGAAATCATCGAATTCATCCTGGCGACCATCGAGCGCAAGCGCATGCTGGTGTCGCTGCCGTTCGGCCTCGCCAAATTGCAGGCGCTGTTCCTGCAGTTCGCGCCGGGGGCGCTGAAGCTGACGCCGGATCAGGTGGCGCTACTGCGCTCGGACAATGTGGTGTCGGACGCAGCGAAGGCCGCCGGCCTGACCCTGGAGGGTCTCGGGATCACAGCCGATTCGCTGGAAGCGATCGCGCCGCAATATCTCTGGCGCTTCCGCAGGAGCGGACAGTTCGCGCACAGGGGCGGGTGATTTCGCTGCGCAAGCTGCCCTCATCCCTGCGTAACGGCTTCGCCGTTATCGCTGGAGGAGCGGCCACTTGGCCGCGTCTCGAAGGATGAGTTGCGCACGGCCTCATGGTTCGAGACGGCGCTAACGCGCCTCCTCACCATGAGGAACTCCTATCTTCCCATCGCCAGCGCCATCAGCCCGAGCGTGCCGACGATGACGCGCCACCAGGCGAACAGCGTGAAGCCGTGGCGGGTGACGTAGGTGAGGAATGACTTGACCACGATCATCGCGGTGATGAACGACACCACGAAGCCGATCGCGACGATCCCGGCATGATCCATCGTCATCTCGCCGCGGCTCTTGTAGAGATCGTAGACGAAGGCGCCGACCATGGTCGGGATCGCGAGGAAGAAGGAAAATTCCGCCGCCGCGCGCTTGTCGGCCCCGAGCAGCATCGCGCCGACGATGGTGGCGCCGGAGCGCGACACGCCGGGAATCATCGCCATACATTGCGCGATCCCGATCCAGAGATACATCGGCAGCGGAAATGTGGTGGCGTCGTGTTCGTGCGGATCGAGTTCCAGTTGATCGATCCACAACAGGATCGCGCCGCCGACGATCAGCGAGAAACACACCACCCACGGATTGAACAGGAATGCCTTGATGTAGCTGCCGGCCGCAGCCCCGATCACGGCCGCGGGCAGGAACGCCACCAGCACCCCGATCACGAATCGCCGCGCATACGGGTCCGTGAACATGCCGAGCGCGATCCGCCACAATTTGAAAAAATAAAGCGCGACGATCGCCAGAATCGCGCCGAGCTGGATCAGGATCGCGAAACTCTTCCAGAACGGGCCTTCGCCGAGATCGAAGAACCGTTCCGCCAGCAGCAGATGTCCCGTCGAGGACACCGGAATGAATTCGGTAACGCCCTCGACGATGCCGAGAATGATCGCCCTCACTGCATCAGACATCATGCTATGGGTCCGTTATGATCGAAATGAGCCGAAAAGCCGGGTTCTTCTCGCTTATTCGCCCGCGTGCTGCAATCGCAAAAAACGCCAAAACACGGGTTGCCTCATTCCTGTGCTTAGGTAGTTTGACGATGCCGCCGCGGTTGATGGTTTCTTAAGCGCGGCGAAATTATCAAGGCCACTATGTTCACGCTGTTTCATCATCCGTTCTGTCCGCAGTCGCGCTTCGTTCGCCTGGCGCTGGGCGAATACGGCCTCGATCTGCGGCTGGTCGAAGAGCGCACCTGGGAGCGGCGCGAGGCGTTTCTCGCCCTCAACCCGGCGGGAACCACGCCGGTCTTGATTGCCGAGGGCCGGCCGGCGATTCCCGGCGCCGGAATCATCGCCGAATATCTCGACGAGACTCACGGCGCCGGCATGGGCGAACGCCGGCTGCTGCCGACGTCGGTCGGCGAACGGATCGAAGTGCGCCGGCTGATGGCCTGGTTCAACGACAAGTTTTTCGAGGAGGCCTCCAATCCGCTGGTCACCGAGCGCATCTACAAGCGCTTCATGGACGAGCAGGACGGCGGCGGCGCGCCGGCCGCGGATGTGATCCGCGCGGCGAAGGCGAATGTGCGCTATCATCTGGCCTATATCGGCTGGCTGGCGAAGACGCGGAACTACCTCGCCGGCGACCGGCTGACCTACGCGGATCTCGCCGCCGCGGCGCATCTTTCGGCGATCGATTATCTGGGCGACGTGCCATGGGTCGAGGACGACGCGGCAAAGGCGTGGTACACGCGGGTGAAATCCAGGCCCTCGTTCCGCCCGCTGTTGAGCGAGTGGCTGGCCGGCGTGCCGGCGTCGCGGACCTATGTGGACCTCGACTTCTGAACACGCGCCAGAAGCTCTCTCCTGCCGACCTGAGGATTGCCCTCGCCGACGAGGCGCGCGCGCTCGGATTCGATTGCGCCGGCATCGCCGGTCCGGATGCGATCGCGCAAGCCGCGAAGCATTTTCGCGATTTCCTCGACGCCGGCGCGCATGGCGACATGGACTGGCTCGCCGCCCAGCCCGAACGCCGCGCCGATCCGCGCGGGCTGTGGGCCGACGTGCGGTCGATCGTCATGTTGGGGGTCAATTATGGACCCGAGCAAAATCCGCTGACGATCCTGGAACAGCGCACGCGCGGCGCGATCTCGGTCTATGCGCAGGGCGACGATTATCATGACCTGATCAAGAAACGGCTGAAGGCGCTGGCGCGATGGCTGGTCGCGACCGAAGCCTGTGAGGTCAAGGTGTTCGTCGACACCGCCGCCGTGATGGAAAAACCCCTGGCGCAGGCCGCCGGACTGGGCTGGCAGGGCAAGCACACCAACCTCGTCTCGCGCGAATTCGGCTCCTGGCTGTTCCTCGGCGCGATCTTCACCACGCTGGAGCTGCCGCGCGACGATGCCGACACCGACCATTGCGGCTCATGCCGGGCCTGTCTCGATGTCTGCCCGACGTCGGCGTTTCCCGCGCCCTACAGGCTCGATGCGCGGCGCTGCATCTCCTATCTCACCATCGAGAACAAGGGCCCAATTCCGCACGAATTCCGCAAAGCCATCGGCAACCGCATCTATGGCTGCGACGATTGCCTCGCCGTCTGCCCCTGGAACAAGTTCGCGCTGGTCGGGCGCGAGACCAAACTCGCCGCGCGCGAGGCGCTGCGCGCGCCCGCGCTCGCCGAGCTGGCGCGGCTCGACGATCCGGCGTTTCGGGCGCTATTCACGAAATCCCCGGTCAAGCGTATCGGCCGCGACCGCTTCGTCCGCAATGTGCTGATCGCGATCGGCAATTCAAACGATGCGTCTCTGGCTGATGCGGCGCAAAGGCTGCTCGGCGACGCAAGCCCGCTGGTTCGGGGTGCTGCGGTATGGGCGCTGGCGCAGTTGATGGGACGGGAGGAATTCGAGGAGCTGGCGGCGAGGGCGTTGAACGCCGAAGCGGATGAATCCGTGCGTGCGGAGTGGCAGGGCGTCTAAAAGAATTTCAGCCGTCGTGCCCCGCGAAAGCGGGGCATCCAGTATTCCAGAGCCGTCCGAAATAAATCGATATGTCACGGCGTACTGGATCGCCCGCTTTCTCGGGCGATGAC
>JBAQER010000177.1:0-2952 GCA_049286845.1 Bradyrhizobium sp. | reverse complement strand
CGCGGTCCCGACGCCGTCGTCGAGCACCCGCAGCGTCGAGCCGCTATTGGAGAACTGCAGGCCGGCCGAGCCGAGCGCCGCATTGAGCTGGCTCGTCACCGAAGCCATGCCGGCGGAGAAATCGATTCCGATCACCTGATCGTTGGGATCGGTGGTGGCGCTGTTGGACAAGGGCAGCACCGACGGATCGTCGACCCGCACCAGCGACAGCTGATGCTGGACGTTGCTGGCATCCGTATAGGTCAGATGGATTACATTGCCGTTCTGCAGGCCGGACAGATCGAGATCGAAGCCGTTCGACGTCCCCGAGCTCACCGCAGTTCCCGCCGTGGTCTTGTCGGACAACAGGCTCGACATGTTGGCGGCAAACTGGTCAAGCTGGGTTTGCGCCTGCACCAGCGTGTTGTCGCGCAGCTCGAGATAGCCGGCGATGGTGCCGGAGCGGATCGAATTGGTCTGAATCAGGTTGAGCGAACCGCCGTTCGGAAAATTGAGCGTGAGGGTGCCCAGCGTGCTCTTGGTCGGGTCTGCGTCCCACTGGGTGTTCGGTGTCACCGTGCCTTGCGGATTGAACGACAGCGTCGAGGCCTGGGCACCGACCAGTTGCACGCCGGAATTGGTGAAGACCTGGATCTGATTGTTGCCGTTGTCGATGACGCGAATGTCCATCAGTTGCGACAACTGATCGACATACTGGTCGCGCTGGTCCTTGAGGGCCGCGGCCGCAGCATCGGTGGTGTTGCCGCTCTGAAGCTGGGCGTTGAGATTGGCTATCTGCTGCATCGCGGTGTTGGCGGTGTTGACCGCCGAATTGAGCCCGGATTCCGCTTGGCTACGCAGCGACTGAATGCCGCCCGACATGCTGTTGAGCTGCTGCGCCAGCGACTGCGCGGCATTGAGCACGCCGATCCGCGCCGACTGGCTGTCGGAGCTGGTCGATAGCCCCTGCACCGCGGTGACCAGACTGTTGAACGCGGTTTCCAGCGTTCCAGTGTTGCCGGGGGCGCCGTAGATCGACTGCAGGCTGCTCAGGATCGAGGAGCGCAGGTCGGCGTACGACGCGCCGGACTGCTCGGTGCGTATCTGCTGCTGCAGATACAGGTCGAGTTCGCGATTGACGCCGGTGACGCTGACGCCGGCGCCGATCGCGCCGGAGACCGTCTGCACCTGGTTGACGGTCTTGCGGATGTAGCCCGGCGTGTCGGAATTGGCGACGTTCGACGAGGTCAGCGACAGCCCAAGCTGGTTGGCGCGCAGTCCCGACATGGCAATCGAAAGAGCTTGACTGAGACTCATGGCAAACGGCTCATTTCAATTCGCTGTCGGATCAGACCCTCCAGTGCGCGACCTATCGCATCACGTTCAGCAGATCCTGAACCATTGAGTTGGCTGTGGTGATCACCTTCGTGTTGGCCGAATAGGCCTGCTGGGTGACGATCAGCTTGGTAAACTCGTCGGCGATGTCGGTGTTGGAGCTTTCCAGCGACGAGCCGACGATCGTCCCGCCGCTGCCGTATAGCGCCGAGCCGGACTGGTCCGTCGCCTCGAACGCGCCGCCGTCGATGCGTTTGAGGAAGTTGGTGCCGTTGAAGGTCGCGACCGAGATCTGCGCCAGGTCGATGTTGCGGCCGTTGGAGTAGTTGCCGACCACGCGGCCGTTCTCGCCGATCGACACGGTCTGCAGTGATCCCGCCGGAAAGCCGTCCTGCTGGATCTGGTTGACTTTCACGTTGCCGTTGGAGTCGGCGAACTGGGTGACGCCGCCGGCGCCGAAGTTGATCGCGACGTTGCCGAGCGGCACGCCGCCGATGGTCGGCGCGGTCAGGGTGATGCCGGCGATCGCCGGGCTCATCTGGCCGTTCGGCGAGAAGGTGAAGTCGGTGTTGACGTTCTGCCAGGCGAGATCGGTGCCGGTGGCGTTGGAATTGACCTGGTAGAACAGATTCCAGGTATCCGTGTGGCCGGCGCCGAGCGACGAAGTGTCGACCTTGGCCCAGCGCAGTTGCAGGCTGACCGGCGAACCGGAGATGTCGTAGGCCGTCACCGCGCCGCCGCTGACGGATTCGTTGATGAAGGCCTGGAGATCGCTGCCGAGCACCTGTCCGGTGCCCGCCGTGCCGCCGCCGCTGCGCAACACGCTCACGGGGCTGGTCAGGCCGAGCGCCCCAAATGCAGTGGTATTCGTGGTGCTGATCGTGAGGTCGTTGGTGGTGCCGGTATGCAGGGTGATCGCACCGCCGCTGATGGTCGGTGCCACACCGGTGATCGCACCGATATTTGTCAACAGATCCTGGATGGTGCCGGTGGTGACATTGATCTCGTTGGTCGCAAGATTCGTGGGGGTGTTCACGATGCTGATAACGGTGCCATCCACCGTGATGGTGTCTCCGCTGACGAAATTGGTGGTCAGCGAATCCGTGCCGATGGCGCCGTTCAACAGGGTCGATCCCGTGATCGGCCCCGGAGCCGCGGCCTTGTTGTTCTTGGCGGCGCCCGTGATCGTTGCGTCGACATAAGGCGCGGCAGGCGTACCGAGCGAGCGCGGATTGCCGGACGCGAAATCCGCCGGCCGCAGCAATTCCGACCCCGGAACGGAAGTGTCGTGCTTGGTAGTCAGCGGATAGCTCGCTAGGTTGGCGCGATAATTCACCACCGATGTCGGCACCGCCGGCAGAAAGTCGTTGGCGAACTTCAAAATCTGCGGCACGCTGCCGGTCATGTTGCCGGTCGCCGGATCGATCCCAACGCCTTCGACATAATAGCCCGCGCCATTGACCAGGTAGCCGTTCTTGTCCAGCGCGAAGTCGCCGCGGCGGGTGTAGTTGTCGACGCCCGAGAATACCGGCTGGTTGTCGGTGAAGCTGCCGGGCTTCTGCACCACGAAGAAGCCGTTGCCGTTGATCGCCATGTAGGTGGACACCGACGCGCTCTGCACGTCGCCCTGCACCGTGT
>JBAQER010000176.1:0-1754 GCA_049286845.1 Bradyrhizobium sp. | reverse complement strand
GGCGACAACCTACAGCGCGGTTGATGCTATCCCTCCGGATCTCAGCTTCAGCATCGCTCGGCAGTATTTCAGTGACATGCAAGGTGCGCTGATCCTGTTGATCGTAACCTGGTCTATCGTGGCTCTCGCTTCCAATACCAGAAAGACCGCCGCATCGATCGTTGCCGTTAACATTGTCGTCAATCTCGGCTTTTTTCTCACTCATCCGATTTCGACGGCCTATTACTTGATGCCACTGGTGCTCTTGTCCCTGTGGACTCTGCTATTCTCTTTCTTGAATTATCCCAGTGAATCTGCGCCCTGTTCCCGGCCAATCGGCCTTGGTGCCTGATATCGAAAAGAGATCCAGAAAGTAGGTGGTCGAGAAATGGCCGTCTCAACATGCCCCGAGGTGCACCGCCAAGCCGACCGACATTATCGCGCCGCGCTTGCCCCCCCTGGCACGCGGTAGCGATCGACTTGATCGCTTCGTCACCGACTGCATGACCGTGGCGGTCATGGACGGTCTTGAAATGATCGATGTCGATCATGAGCATCGACAGCGGCCGATGATGGCGTTGGAACCGGCTCCGTTCCACTTCCGACAAAACCAGGAAGTGCCGCCGGTCATAGAGACCGGTCGTTGAATCGATCGTTGCCAGCTTTTCGAGCTGCTCCGCGTTTAGGTCGAGGGTCGTGGCGAGGCAACCTCGCTCTACCGAGACACATTGTTCAAAAACTGATCGATCTGTCGTGCTACAATAATGGCCGATCGTTCGTCCATGTGAAATGCATCCAGCCAACGCAATTGATTATCTGGATTGATGAGCGTCATCCATCTTTCGACATCCGGAACAGCGTTTCTTGTAAGCCTACGTGCCGCGACAGCATAGTCTGAGCGTTCGATCCCATAGACCGACGGCAATTCAAAGAAAAAGACTTTGCAGCCTCGTCGCTCAAGCTCGGATACAAGCCGGATTAGGTCATCCACATTGGAACGCATTGCCCGCTCCCAATCGCGACCGTCATGCTCTTTGATCGCCTCGTCCACAGATTTGGAAATGTTGTATTCGCCTGGCTGTTGCATTGGTAATTGCCTGACGGTCTCAGCCTCAGAGTGAAATTTAATCCAGTAGTAGAGCCAAGAGATAGTCGCTCGAGCCGGCCGAAACCATTTGAACGATTCCGAAACGTTATCGCCGAACTCCCGTACGAGGGTCTCATCTACGGGCCGAGACATAATGTTTGTCTCCACCAATATGATACGCGGGAGCGAACGATAACTCGAAATAATGGAGAGGCCCGTTAGCGGCGAGCCGCCGCCAATAGAGAGGTTGCGTAAAGAAGTATTGAAATAGCCTTCGAAGAGCCTGAACGTCATCGAGCTACCGACCAAGACAACCTCGGGCGTTCGCTCGAACTCGTATCTGCCCAACGCAGGAAAGGACCGATCCAGCTTTACCCGCGCATAAAGCGCAGAAGCGTTGAAAAGAAAGTATGCGCAGCCGAGAACTGCGAGCCCAGCAATTGCATAGGCCGCTCTACGTCGAGGTATGGATAGCATTGTCCCACATGTTTGTGAGCCGAAAAAGAGCATGCGACGTCGTCTTACAGATGTTGCGCCGATAGAACTCGGTGAACACTTCGCGTGGCCCGCCAGAGAGATTGCGAACCATCTGCGAGCGCAGCCATACCAATACCGGTGCAGGAAGAGCTCGGCGAGCAACGTCGATGCAAGCCGTAAAAAACTCGGTTCGGCGAAACTCATCCGCAAA
>JBAQER010000175.1:0-1798 GCA_049286845.1 Bradyrhizobium sp. | reverse complement strand
TTACCCGTCGTCGGGCAAATGCGTTTGGTTCCGAGATCGGATTTGGCCACGTGTGGAATCCTGGGAATTTCTGAAAAACGGTGCTTCACTTGGCTAGTTGCCGCGCCCCTGTCAATAGCGCTCTGCGCGCATTCCGACAGCCGCGTGACGCGGTGCGGGTCATGTGATACCTGCCGCCCCCGTAGAGGACACAATCTTGACCCAATCTGACCAACCGAGGCCGCTTGAATCCCGCGCCAGTGGGCCCCTGACCGGCAAAGTCCGCGTTCCCGGCGACAAGTCGATTTCCCATCGTGCCCTGATCCTGGGCGCGCTGGCGGTCGGCGAAACCCGGGTTTCGGGCCTGCTCGAGGGCGAGGACGTGCTCAATACCGCCAAATCCATGCGGGCGCTGGGTGCGAAGGTGGAGCGGACCGGCGATTTCGCCTGGGCCGTGCGCGGGGTCGGCGTCGGCGGGTTCGCGGAACCGCAGGCCGCGCTCGATTTCGGCAATTCCGGCACCGGCTGCCGGCTGGTGATGGGGGCCGTGGCCGGCTGCCCGATTACCGCGGTTTTCGACGGCGACGCCTCGCTGCGCTCCCGGCCGATGCGGCGGGTGCTCGATCCCCTGGAATTGATGGGGGCGAAGGTGATGGCGAGCGGCGAAGGCGGCCGGCTGCCGCTGACGCTGCAGGGCGCGCGCGATCCGCTGCCGATCCTCTACCGCACCCCGGTGGCCTCGGCCCAGATCAAGTCCGCGGTGTTGCTGGCGGGGCTGGCCGCGCCCGGCGTCACCACCGTGATCGAGACCGAGGCGAGCCGCGACCACACCGAACTGATGTTGAAGCACTTCGGCGCCGAGATCGTCTCGACGCGGGAAGGCAGCCATGGCCGCAAGATATCGCTCACTGGCCAGCCCGAACTGCACGGCGCCGATGTCGTGGTGCCGGCCGATCCGTCTTCCGCGGCGTTTCCGATCGTGGCGGCGTTGATTGTCGAAGGTTCCGACCTCGTTCTGTCCGACGTCATGACCAATCCGCTGCGCACCGGGCTGTTCACGACGCTGCGCGAAATGGGCGGATCGATCGAGGAAAGCCAGGTCCGCGGCGATGCCGGCGAACCGATGGCACAATTCCGGGTGCGAGCCTCGAAGCTGCGCGGCGTCGAGGTGCCGCCCGAACGCGCGCCGTCGATGATCGACGAATATCTGGTGCTGGCGGTCGCAGCCGCCTTTGCCGAGGGAACCACCATCATGCGGGGCCTGCAGGAATTGCGGGTCAAGGAGTCCGACCGGCTGGAAGCCACCGCCGCCATGCTGCGGGTCAACGGCGTCAAGGTCGAGATTTCGGGCGACGACCTGATCGTCGAAGGCAGGGGTCATGTTCCCGGCGGCGGCCTCGTCGCCACCCATATGGATCATCGTATCGCGATGTCGGCGCTGGCGATGGGGCTTGCCTCGGACAAACCGGTGAAGGTCGACGACACCGCCTTCATCGCCACCTCGTTTCCGGATTTCATCCCGATGATGCGCTCGCTGGGCGCGGAGTTCTCATGATCATCGCCATTGACGGACCGGCCGCCTCAGGCAAGGGCACGCTCGGCAAACGGCTCGCCCATCACTATGGCTATCGTCACCTCGATACCGGGGTGATCTACCGTGCGGTGGCCAAGGCGCTGCTGGACGCCGGCGCCGATCTCACTGACGAGGCCCGCGCGGTCGCCGTCGCGATGGAACTCGACCCTGAAAAGTTCGGGAATCCCGCGCTGAAGACGCAAATGGTGGGCGAGGCGGCCTCGGTGGTCTCGGCCATCCCCAGGG
>JBAQER010000174.1:0-4614 GCA_049286845.1 Bradyrhizobium sp. | reverse complement strand
GGCCTGCCCGATGCGATCCTGCTCGACTGGAACATGCCGATCATGGACGGCTATGAATTCCTCGGCAATCTGCGCCGCATGCCCGGCGGCGACGCGCCCAAGGTGGTGTTCTGCACCACCGAAAACGACGTCGCGCATATCGCGCGCGCGCTTCACGCCGGCGCCAACGAATACATCATGAAGCCGTTCGACAAGGACATCGTCGCGGCCAAGTTCCAGGAAGTCGGCCTGATCTGATCTGCCTGTTTCGATCCGGCGGCTGAACGGTCCTCGGTATTTTTCTAGTGCCGCTTTCAGTTGCGTCTGGTGATTAATGAGCGTTGCGTTGGCAAGTTCCCCGACTTCGAATTCGACGCAGCAGGAGCCGCTGCGGGTGATGGTGGTCGATGACTCCGTCGTCATCCGCGGACTGATTTCCCGCTGGGTCGGATCCGAACCGGACATGGTGGTCGCGGCGTCGCTGCGCACCGGCCTCGACGCCGTCAACCAGATCGAGCGCGTCAATCCCGACGTCGCCGTGCTCGATATCGAAATGCCCGAACTCGATGGCATTTCCGCGTTGCCCTTGCTGCTGGCGAAGAAGCGCAACCTCATCATCATCATGGCTTCGACGCTGACCCGCCGCAACGCGGAGATCAGCTTCAAGGCGCTGTCGCTCGGTGCGTCCGACTACATTCCGAAGCCGGAAAGCACCCGAGAACAGGCCGCCGCCGAAACCTTTCACCATGACCTGATCCAGAAGATCCGTTCGCTCGGCGCCAAGCTGCGCCGCACCGTTCCGGCTTCGCCAAATCTTCCTGGGGCCGGTCATCATACGACAAATCCACCTTCGGCGCCGACGCCGGATCGGCCGCGCGAGCCGTTGTCCCGGCTGCTGCAGGCCCCGGTTGCCCAGCCGCCGCTGGTACGCCGCGCGTTCAGCAGCCACGCGCCGCGCGCGCTTCTGATCGGTTCCTCGACCGGCGGACCGCAGGCGCTGATGACGCTGGTCGGCGAGATCGGCGCGGTGATCGATCGTTTCCCCGTGCTGATCACCCAGCACATGCCGCCGACCTTTACGACGATCCTGGCGGAGCACCTGGCACGTTCGAGCCATCGGCCGGCGCATGAAGCCGTCGACGGCGAGATCGTCAAGGCAGGCCAGATCTATCTCGCGCCGGGCGGCCGCCATATGCGGGTCGTGCGCCGCAGCACGGATGTCGCGATCGCGCTCGATGACGGGCCGCCGGTCAATTTCTGCAAGCCGGCCGTCGACCCTCTGTTCAGCTCCGCGATCGATGTCTGGCAGGGCGGGATTCTGGCCGTCGTGCTCACCGGCATGGGTTCGGACGGGATGCGCGGCGGCAAAGAGATCGTCGCGGCCGGCGGCAGCGTGATCGCCCAGGACGAAGCTACCAGTGTGGTGTGGGGAATGCCGGGCGCCGCCGCCAATGCGGGGATCTGCTCCGCCATTCTGCCGCTCGGTCAGATCGCGCCGAAACTGGTCCGGTTGTTTTCGGGAGATCGCTCGTGACGCCGTTGGACTATGAGTTTCTGCGTAAGCTGCTGAAGGAACGTTCCGGCCTCGACCTGTCCGCCGACAAGCAATATCTGGTTGAAAGCCGATTGATTCCGCTGGCGCGAAGGACTGGTCTGCCCGGAATTTCCGAACTCGTGGCCAGGCTCAGGGGCGGGGCCGACCGGCTGACGTCGGAGGTGGTCGAGGCAATGACCACCAACGAGACGTTCTTTTTCCGCGACAAGATTCCGTTCGATCATCTGAAGGAAACGGTGCTGCCGGCGCTGGTGCAGGCGCGCGCCAGCCGCCGCGCCTTGCGCATCTGGTGCGCGGCTTCGTCCACCGGCCAGGAACCGTATTCGATCGCGATGTGCGTCAAGGAATTCGCCGGCCTGACGGGATGGCGGGTCGAGATCGTTGCCACCGATCTGTCGCAGGAAGTGCTCGAGAAGTCCAAGGCGGGAATCTACAGCCAGTTCGAGGTGCAGCGCGGCCTGCCGATCCAGATGCTGGTCAAGTATTTCAAGCAGACGGGGGAGTTGTGGCAGCTCAATGCCGATATCCGCGGCATGGTGCAGCATCGTCAATTGAACCTGCTGCAGGACTTCTCCCATCTCGGAACCTTCGATGTGATCTTCTGCCGCAACGTCCTGATCTATTTCGACCAGGACACCAAGGCCGGCATTTTCGACCGTCTTGCAAGGATGCTCGAACCCGACGGCGTGCTGGCGCTGGGGGCGGCCGAGTCCGTGGTCGGAATAACCGACGCCTTCAAGCCCTATCCGGAGCGGCGCGGGCTTTACCGCCCGAACGCGGCCCGGGCCGTGCGCGCCGGTGCCGCGCCGGCTGCGTTGAAGCTGGTTGCCGCCGCCGCGCGATAGAGCGTTTTCAAGCGAAGTGGATACCGGTTGGCGTGAAGAAAACGCGTCAAAACAAAAGATAGAGCCCCGTTCCGATTCAATCGGAACGGAAAAGGCTCCAGGCGGAATTTTACAGGATCGCATGCGGCAGGAACCGCGAGGTGTTGCCGGTGATCGGATTCTCGTCCTCGCGGATCGATAGTCCGCACGGCGTGTGGTCGATCAGCCAGCTGCCGAGCACCGGATACTGATCCGAGAAATTCGGCAGCGGCGCCAGGGCCTGGCGGACAAAACCCTCGGCGCCGTACGGTCCCTGCTGTTCCACCAGCGTGACGCCGCTGCTGACCAGCGCCACATTGGCGCCCTCGCGGGAATACAGCGGCTTGCGCACGAAGGAGGCGCCGAGCCGTGCGGCCTCCGGATCATCCTCGAAATAGGCCGGCAGCAAATTCGGGTGATGCGGAAACATCTCCCACAGCAGGGGCAGAATGCCCTTGTTGGAAAGGATGGCCTTCCATGGCGGCTCGATCCAGCGTGTCGGCGCCCTGGCGAGCTCGGCGCCGAACGCATCGTGAAACATCCATTCCCAGGGATAGAGCTTGAACGCCAGCTCGATTTCGCGCTTGTCGAGATCGACGAAGCGGCCGTCGTCGCGCAGCCCGATATCCGCGATGTCGAGCAAGGTGGTCGACAGGCCCGCCTGTCTCGCAGTGTCCTCGAGATAGGCCAGCGTGCCGGCATCCTCGGTATTTTCGATGGTGCCGGTGAGATGCAGGCGGCGTCCCCCGGCAAACTTCTTCCAGGCCTCGATCAGGCGCTCGTGGATCGAATTGAACTGGTCGGCGCGCACGGGGATGATGCGCCGCTCGATCGCCTGTTCCAGCCAGCTCCATTGAAACACCGCCGCCTCGAAGATCGAGGTCGGCGTATCCGCGTTGTATTCCAGTAGTTTCGCCGGTCCGCGCCCGTCGAAACAAAGATCGAGCCGGCCATAGAGGCTGCCCGCGTCCTTGTGCCAGCTTTCCGAGATCAGCGGCCAGAACGCTTCCGGTATCTTCAACCGGCGCAGCATGCGTTCGTCATCGACCGCGTGGCCGACGAGTTCGAGACACATGGCATCGATTTCGCCGGTGGGCTCTTCGATCCGGCGCTCGATTTCGTCGAGCGAGAACGCATAGTAAGCGCGCTCGTCCCAATAGCGCTCGCCATCGATGGTGTGGAAATCGAACCCGATTGCGTCGGCGGTTTGGCGCCAGTCGTCGCGTTCGGGGCAAGTAATGCGCTGCATGGCCGGCCGCTAGCCACCGCCGGAAAAATGCGAGCTGAAGGCGTGCGCAAACCCGCCGAAGCCGCCGCGCGTCACATGGCCGGTTCCGGAATCGGACGACGTGGTGGATGACGCATGGCTCGACGAGGAATCGCCGCTGAAGAAGCTGCTGCGTGATGACGTCCCGCCTGACGAGCCGCGGCCGCCGCTGGATGAAGATCCGCGCGACCGGCACTCGGTGCCGGTCTGCATTCCCGACGGCGCCGCCATTCCCGGCTTGTTCAGCTCGCAGTTCTCGCTTGGCATCAGCGCATAGGCGCCACCGCCGACGGCAAGGGTGCCCATCAAGAGCAGCGCCACGTGGTTGGAGCGCTTCGCGGGCCGCGCTGCGGGGATCGCCACCGGCCGGCGCCTCCCGAAATCCCTTTTTGGTTTCTCGGCCATGCTCAATAGATCATCGAAGCCGCGTTGAGCGCGCCGGCGGCGAGCGAGGCAAGTCCGAGCCAGATCGCAGGCGCAAGCTCGCCGGCTGCGATCCGCGCCGACAGGTTGGGCACCGGTAGCCTGACCACGAAATACACGACGATCTGAACGATCAGCGCGATCGCACTCCAGATCAGGCAATCCACGACATTGGCGGAATGCGCAATGGCGCTTACCACGGGCAATACGAAGCCGAGCAGGCTCAAGCCCAGCGCGATTGCGGCCGACGGCACGTTGTCGCGGATCAGCTGGAATTCATCGTGATGCGTGACGCGGGTGTAGACGAAGAGATAGGCGAGCACGGCGACCAGTGCCGTGCAGAAATAGACCAGAAACGCCGGCAATCCGGCGAGCGATTGAAGAATCATCCTGGGCGCCCTCAGTCCTTCATCGCAGGGTTGCACGATCCCTCTGTCGGCGCACGCGAGGCCGGCGTTCAATCCCCAAACAAAAACCCCGCCATTTGGGCGGGGGCCGGCCGGGCAGGCGGGAGCCTCCTTTTTTCG
>JBAQER010000173.1:0-5589 GCA_049286845.1 Bradyrhizobium sp. | reverse complement strand
TGCCACAGCGCCAGCGCGACGGGATCCTGCGTGGCCAGCGTATCGGTCAGCGCGGTTGCCGGGCGATGGCGAATGCCGGTGCCGCGGTCGAGCCGGCTGAGGCCCGCTTCGCGGCTCGGCCAGCGGAATCGGATGAGCGGCAACAGCACCCCGAGCGCGGCGAGCACGAACAGGCCAATGCCGATGGCGCGCGCCAGGAACGGCAGCGTCAGCCACAATCCGGCCCAGGACACCACCAGAAACAGCCCGATGAGGCTCAACAACCGCGCCAGGTGCGGCCAGGTCTGTTCCCACGCGATCGCGTATTTCGCCCGTTGCAGGGCCTGGCCCAGTTGCAGCCGCGAGGTGGCATCAGGGACGCGCGCAGCTTCTGAGGGGTCGGGGGTGGCGCCGCTCAACAAACTCTCCGGGTTGCCCAAAGAGAATCGTAGCACAACGGCGGCAATGAGGCACCTGTTCCGCGGGTAACCCGCACCCGGAAATACGCATAACACGAAGGCGTGACTGGGCCGCCGCGACCCCGTAACGTCCGCCGCGAACCGCCGGAACCATCAAGCAAAAACCCAAGGAAACGTCATGGACCAGAAGACACACGACAAGGGACTGGAGATTCGCAAGGCGGTGCTGGGCGAGGCCTATGTCGCCAATGCCGTGAAGAACGCCGACGAGTTCAACAAGCCGTTCCAGGAACTGGTCACCGAATATTGCTGGGGCGCGGTGTGGGGCCGCGAGGAACTGCCGCGCAAGACCCGCAGCATGCTTAATCTGGCGATGATCTCGATCCTGAACCGGCCGCACGAATTGAAGATCCACATCAAGGGCGCGCTGGTCAACGGCGTGACCAGAGACGAGATTCGCGAAATCTTCATGCAGGTCGCGATCTATGCCGGCGTGCCCGCGGGCGTCGACAGCTTCAGGATTGCGCGCGAAGCGTTTGCCGAGATCGACAAGGGCTGAAGTCTCAACCCTCATGGTGAGGACCGCTCCAGGCATTTTCAGGACACATCACATGGACATCGGATTCATCGGCCTCGGGAAGATGGGCTTTCCCATGGCGCGCCGCCTGGTCGAGGCGGGGCATGCGCTCGTCGTGTTCGACCAGCGCAAGGAGGCCGTCGACAAACTGGTGGCGCTCGGCGCCAAAGCCGCCTCGTCACCGAAAGAGGTCGCCGACCGCACCGAGACCGTGCTGGCGAGCCTGCCGTCGCTGCAGGCCTCGCTCGAGGTCGCGACCGGCACCGGCGGCGTGATCGAAGGCAACAGGGTCAAGCGCTTCGTCGATCTCTCCACCGTCGGATCGCACATGGCGGTGCGAATTCACGACCTGCTGGCGAAACGCAACATCGTGCAGCTCGACAGTCCCGTGAGCGGCGGCGTCGGCGGCGCCGAAAAGGGTACGCTGGCGGTGATGGTGTCGGGGCCGAAAGCGGATTTCGAGGTGGCCAAGCCCGCGCTCGATATCATCGGCAAGGTGTTCTTCATCGGCGAGAAGCCGGGCTCGGCGCAGACCATGAAGCTCGCCAACAATTTGTTGTCGGCCACTGCCGTGGTCGCGACCTCAGAGGCCGTGGTGATGGGCGTCAAATCGGGGCTCGATCCAAACGTGATGATCGACGTCATCAATGCCGGATCGGGGCTCAACACCGCGAGCCGCGACAAGTTTCCGCGCTCGATCCTGCCGCGCACCTTCGATTTCGGTTTTGCCACCGGCCTGATGGTCAAGGACGTGCGGCTCTGCCTCGAAGAAATGAAGGCACTGGGGCTGTCGATGGAGGTTGCCGAAGCGGTCGGCCGGCTCTGGGAAGTGGTTTACCGAGACATGGGCCCGGAGTCCGACTTCACCTCGGCGATCAAGCCGATCGAGCAGGCAGCGGGTGTCGTGGTGGGGAAAGCCAAGACCTAATCAGAACCTAATTCCGTCGTCCCCGCCAATCACAGCCAGGGCGCCGGTCTGTCCATCGCGATCAATGCTTCAACCTCAACACGGGGCCGCACCACCGCGTATTGGCCATCCTTGACCAGCACTTCCGGCACCAGCGGGCGGGTATTGTAGGTGCCGGACTGCACCGCGCCATAGGCGCCGGACGTCATGATCGCCAGGAGATCGCCGGGCTTCGGTTCGGCGAGCTTGCGGTCGAGCGCGAGGTAATCGCCGGTTTCGCAGACCGGTCCGACCACGTCGGTCGTGATCATGCGCGCATCCTTGCCGGCCTCGCGGACCGGCAGGATGTCGTGATGCGCCTCGTACAAAGTGGGGCGGATCAGATCGTTCATCGCGGCGTCGATGATGACGAAATTCTTGGCGTCGCCATGCTTCACATAGATCACGCGCGCAACCAGGATGCCGGCATTGCCGACGATCATCCGGCCGGGCTCGAACATCAGCGTGCAGCCGAGATTGTGCGTCACCCGCTTGACCATCGCGGCATACGCCGATGGCAGCGGCGGCGCTTCGCGGTCCATGTGATAGGGAATGCCGAGCCCGCCGCCGAAATCGATATGCGAGATCTTGTGGCCGTCGGCGCGCAATGTCGTAACGAAGTCCGACAGGATGCGGAACGCGGTTTCCATCCGGCTGAGATCGGTGATCTGGCTGCCGATATGCATGTCGGTACCGGTCACCTGGATCCCCGGCAGTTTGGCCGCACGGGCATAGACCGCCCGCGCGCGGGCGAGCGGAATGCCGAACTTGTTCTCGGATTTGCCGGTGGCGATCTTGGCGTGGGTGCCGGCGTCGACGTCGGGATTGACCCGCACCGAGATTCGCGCGGTCTTTCCCGTCTCGACCGCGAGCCGCGACAGCAATTCGAGCTCGGGCTCTGATTCGACGTTGATGCAGAGAATGTCCTCGGCCAGCGCCGCGCGCAGCTCGGCTTCGGTCTTGCCGACGCCGGAGAACAGGATCTTGTGCGGCGGTATGCCGGCGGCCAGCGCCCGCTTCAACTCGCCGCCGGAAACCACGTCGGCGCCGGCGCCGAGTTTCGCCAGCGTGCGCAGCACCGACTGGTTGGAGTTCGCCTTCATGGCGTAACACACCAGCGTCTTCTCGCCGGCGAAGGCTTCGCTGAACACCCGGTAATGGCGCTCCAGCGTCGCGGTCGAATAGCAATAGAACGGCGTGCCGACCGCATCCGCCAGCTCGATAAGATTAACCGCCTCGGCATGCAGCACGCCGTTGCGATAGTCGAAGTGATTCATGGCTGGTGTTCTCAGTCGAGAAGCGGATCGAGAACGAAGGCTTTCTTGCGGCCTTTCGGCGCGGTGGGCTGCGCATCGGTCCCGTAGGACGGATTGAACACGCTCGGCCGCGCGGTCGGCTCGGCTTCGGTATCGGCCTGCGCTGCCGCGGCCTGCGGCGCGTTCGGCGGCAGATCGAGCCCGCTCTTGCGTCCGCAGCCCCCGAGCGCGAGCACGGCCGCGCTCAGAACGATGACGGCCCATCCCTGGTGTGTCGGGCGGTGGTTACGATTCACGACGAGATCCCCAATGCGGGCGGCACCATACAAAGATTGCCCGGTTCTGGCGAGACCCGGACAACCATGAAATTGCAGAGAAATTCTTATGCGGAGCCCAACTTTCGCTCTTTTTCCAGCCGCTTCAGCCACACTTTGGCCTGCGCCTGCACGTTCTTCGGTGCGGTTCCGCCGTAGCTGGTCCGGCTCTTCACCGACGATTCCACCGAGAGCACACCCATCACCTCGGCGGTAATCCTCGGTTCGATCGCCTGCATGTCCTTCAGGGCCAGCTCGTGCAGCGCCACGCCGTCCTTCGAGGCCTTGGCGACGATGCGTCCGGTGACGTGATGGGCGTCGCGGAACGGCATTTTCAGCGTCCGCACCAGCCAGTCGGCGAGATCGGTGGCGGTGGCGTAGCCTTCGCCCGCGGCCAGCTTCATCCGCGCCTCGTCCGGCACCATGTCCATGACCATGCCGGTCATCGCCCGGACCGCCAGCGAGAGCGCGCCGAACGCCTCCATCGCGCCCTGCTTGTCCTCCTGCATGTCCTTTTGATAGGCGAGCGGCAGGCCCTTCATCACGATCAGAAGCGCGATGAGCGCGCCGATCACCCGGCCGGTCTTGGCACGCACCAGCTCGGCGGCGTCCGGGTTGCGCTTCTGCGGCATGATCGAGGAGCCGGTGGTGAACTTGTCGCTTAGCCGCACCAGGCCGACCAGCGGCGAGGTCCAGATCACGATTTCCTCGGCGAAGCGCGACAGATGCACCGCGGCGATCGCCGCCGCCGACAGGGTTTCGAGCACGAAGTCGCGGTCCGACACCGCGTCGAGCGAATTGGCCATCGGCCGGTCGAAGCCGAGCGCCTTCGCGGTCGCGGCGCGGTCGATCGGAAACGAGGTGCCGGCGAGTGCGGCGGCGCCGAGCGGCGATTCATTGAGGCGCTTGCGCGCATCGGCGAAGCGGCCGCGGTCGCGCGCCGCCATCTCGACATAGGCCAAGAGGTGATGGCCGAACGTCACGGGCTGCGCGGTCTGCAGATGCGTAAAGCCCGGCATCACCGTACCGGCATGTTCCAGCGCCCGCTCCACCAGCGCGCGCTGGAACGCGGCCAGCGCCGCATCGGTCTCGTCGATGGTGTCGCGGACATAGAGCCGGAAATCGGTCGCCACCTGGTCGTTGCGCGAACGCGCCGTGTGCAGCCGTCCCGCCGCGGGCCCGATCAGCTCGCTTAGCCTGCTCTCGACATTCATGTGAATGTCCTCGAGCGCGCGCTTGAAGCTGAACGAGCCCTTGCCTATTTCTGACAAAATCGTGTCTAGACCGCCTGCGATATTTTTCGCATCGTTTTTGGTGATAATGCCCTGCGCGGCCAGCATCGCGGCGTGGGCCTTGGACGCGGCGATGTCCTGGGCATACATGTGGCGATCGACGTCGATGGAGACGTTGATTTCCTCCATGATCGCATCGGGACCCTCGCCGAACCGGCCGCCCCACATCTTGTTGCTCATGACTTCTTGCTCATAACTTGCCATTCATCGCCACGTCCCGCGAACGGAACGCCGCAGCCGGCGCAACCGGCCGCAATCCAGGCTCTGCATAGCCGTATCTGATACAGGATGACAAACGATATGCCCGAACTGCCCTCGCCTCCCCGGGCCGCCACGCGCCGGATTCCGCTCGCGATCGGGGCGGTGCTGATCGCGACGGCGATCGGATTTGCCGTGGTTTACGGCCTCGGCGGGCTGAACCGGCAGACCGGCGATGCCGCCTGCCGCCCGGCGGTCGAGCTGGCGCGCAAGCTGGCGCCGCTGGCGCATGGCGAGGTCGCCGCCCTGACCATGGCGACAGCCCCGCTGCGGCTGCCGGACCTCGCCTTCGAGGACGCCGGGGGTAAGCCCAAAAAGCTTTCCGACTGGCGCGGGCGCACGGTTCTGGTGAACCTGTGGGCCACCTGGTGCGTGCCCTGCCGCAAGGAGATGCCCGCGCTCGACAGCCTGCAGGCCAAGCTCGGCGGCCCCGATTTCGAGGTGGTCACGATCAATATCGACACCCGCGATCCCGAAAAGCCGAAAAACTTCCTGAAAGAGGCCAATCTGACCCGGCTCGGCTATTTCAGCGACCAGAAAGCCAGGGT
>JBAQER010000172.1:0-3592 GCA_049286845.1 Bradyrhizobium sp. | reverse complement strand
CCTCATCACCTCGCTGCCTTCGGCCGCTGCCCTTGCATCGATTTCGAAGGCGATTCCGGACAAAACGGCAATCATCATCATCGAAACCAGCACGCTTCCCATACCAGCCAAGGAGAAGGCGCGGCAGCGGCTGGCCAAGGCAGGCGTGACGCTGCTCGACTGCCCCCTGAGCGGCACTGGGGCGCAGGCAAAAACCGGCGATCTGGTGGTTTTTGCCAGTGGCATCTCCTCGAAGTACAGGAAAACCATGCCGGTGCTGAAAGTCTTTTCCAGGTCCCAGTACTACCTCGGCAAGTTCGGCAATGGCTCGAAAATGAAGTTTGCCGCCAACCTGCTGGTCGCGATCCACAACGTGTCATCCGCGGAAGCGATCATCCTGGCGCGCAGGTCCGGCCTGGATCCGGCGCTCGCGGTCAGGGTGCTCGGCGACGGCGCCGGCGCCTCGCGCATGCTGCAGGTGCGTGGGCCACTGATGGTGCGGCGCTCCTATCGCCCCGCCACGGTGACCAACGAGACCTGGCGCAAGGACATGAAGATCATCGGCGCCTTCGTACGCGGCCTGAAGAGCCCTGCGCCCCTGTTCAACCGGACCAGGGCGATCTACCGCGAAGCCCTGCGCAGGGGCTTCGCGCAGGCGGACACCGCCGCGGTGGCCGCCGTGCTCGAGCGCAAGAGAAAGAAAGCCTGACTGTCGCTGCCGCACGTCGACGCTGGCCGGCGTCGGCGCGCGCACAAATTCGTGGATCGGCGACCGTTGCCGGCGAATCCTGCGTCGCGCGGACGGTCGAATATTCATGGACCTCGATGCAAAGGAGACGCCATGAGAAGCACGATCGCTCGCCTCGTTCGCATGTTCGCGGCGCTGCTCGCACTTGCCGCCGGCGCCGTTCAGGCACAGGCGCCGAGCGTCGAGGCGCCGGTGATGCTGGTCGCGCGCCCCGGCCTTGAGCCGCCCTACGGCGAGACGGTGCTGATCGCCGTTCCTGCCGGCAACTCGGAGCACGCCGGCTTCATCCTCAATCGACCGCTGCCCCAGACCGTCGCGAACCTGTTCCCCGATGACCCGGCCGCCCGTGGCGCCGTGCAGCAGGTCCACCTCGGCGGCCCGGTGCTGCTGAACACCATGTACGCCGTGGTGCGCCAGTCCGAGGCGGGCGGCGGCGCGACCATCCCGCTGTTCGAGGACGTGCATCTGGCCGTGCGCGCGGACGCGATCGCGCGCATCGTCCGGGACACGCCCAACGAGGCGCGCTACTTCGTCGGCTTCGTCAGCTGGGCGCCCGGCGAGCTCGAGCAGGAAATCGCCAGCGGCTACTGGTACGTGATGCGTCCTCAAAAAGACGCGGTGTTCCGCGAGAATGCCGACGAACTCTGGAGCGACCTGGTACGGCGGTTGCGCACGCCCGTCGCGCTCCAGTGATGCGCTCGCCGCTTCAGGTTTGAGCGGCGCGCCCCGCCCCCCGGTACACTAGGCGGCAGTTCCAACAACCGCCGGGGAGGCAATGTGGACAACGCACCGCAGGTTTCCAAGGACGAGCAGAACTGGGCGATGGCCTGCCACCTGTCGGCGCTGGCGGGGTTCCTGATCCCGTTCGGCAACATCGCGGGGCCGCTGATCGTCTGGCTGATCAAGCGCGCCGAGATGCCGCTGGTCGATATTCACGGCAAGGAAGCGCTCAACTTCCAGATCACGGTCTCGATCGCGATTGCCGTCTGCGTTGCGCTGATGTTCGTCCTGATCGGCTTCGTGCTCGTCTTCATCGTCGGTCTGGGCGCGCTGGTCCTCACCATCATGGCGGCGGTCAAGGTATCCAACGGCGATTTCGAATATCGCTATCCCTTCGCCCTGCGCCTGCTGAAGTAGCGTTTCATCCTGATTCGGCACGCAATGCTGCGTTAAGGCGCGGCATCACCTGCTCGGCCATCAGTTGCATGGAGCGCTTGCCGAGCGCGGGGTCCATCCAGTCGTGGCACGGGTACATCAGCGTGCCGAAGTCCCCGGTCGTTTCGCGGAACGCCAGGATCTGGTCGACCACGCTGTTGACGGTGCCCGCGATCACCAGCCTTTTCGTCACGTAATCGGGCGTGATCTCGCTGTCGGGCTGGTTCTGGTCGAGCTTGAACAGGTTCGAGCGGCCGCCAAAGCCCACCAGCTTCCTCACCAGCTGCTTGAAGTAGAAATGGTATGGCCCTTCGGGCGAGCGTCCGTAGCGCTCGGCGACCTTGTCGTCGTCGGCGACGAAGATGGACTTGGCGACGCGCCAGTCGGCCGGATCCGGTTTTTTATTGATTGCAATGCAACCTTCCTGATACCGCGGCCAATGAGAGGCGACCCATTCGGGCAGCAGGAAATTCGCCGAAATCGGCGTCCAGCCGCGCTTCGCCGCCTCGGTCACACCCTTGGAATGCGGCGCGACGGCGGTAACGACGATCGGCGGATGCGGCTTCTGGTAGGGCTTGAGGATCGTGCCCTGCCCGATCTCCGGGATCATTGTTCTCTTGGTTGTGACTTCAAAGAAATTTCCCTTGAGTTCGTAGGGACCTTCCCCCTTCCATATATCCAGGACCATGTTGATCGATTCCAGAAAGATCGCATTGCGGTCCTTCTGGTAGTTGCCGAACACCTCGGCGTCCGACATCAGGCCGCCCGGGCTGATGCCCATGATGAAGCGCCCTTTCAGCATGTGATCGAGCATCGCCACCTGCGCGGCGATCGCCGCCGGATGGCTGTTGGGCATGTTGAGGGTGCCGCTGCCAAGGACGATGCTTTTCGTTTCGTGCGCCACGCTGGCGAGGAACATCAGGCAGGAGGTCACGTTCTCGGCGAGGTCAGTGACGTGCTCGCCGACGAAGGCCTCCGCGAACCCCAGCTTGTCTGCCAGCAGGATCGCCTCGCGGTCCTCGGCCAGGGTTTCGGCGGGCCTTCGGCCCGGCGGGTGCAGCGGCATCATGAATGTCGCGAGCTTCATACGTTTTCGATGTTTCCCGTTTTGGCGGATCGAAATATCGCCTCCAACGCCGCGATGTTGTCGAGCATCTGCTCCTGCGGCACCGGATACGGCGCGCGTCCCTGCGCGGCGTCGGCAAAAGCTTCCAGGTTGGCGAGCACGGCCTGCGCGGGCGGATATTCCGTCAGCTGTTTTTCCCTGCCTCTCAGGGAAACCGTCGATGTCCATCCTTGCGGCGCCTCCGGATGCGCCTTGTCGCGCACCTCGGCCCAGCCCTTGCTGCCATAGACGGCGAAGCGCCCTTCGAACGGCGTGGCGAGGATCGCGCTGATGAGCGCGTTCGCGCCGTTCTTGAACGTGACGAGCACCCCCAGCGTATCGCCGTTGACCAGGTTGCTGCCGAGCTGGCCCACGCGCGCGAGCACGCTGCGCGCGGGCCCGAGCAGGCCGATGGACAGGTCCAGCATGTGGATGCCGGTCGCGGTCATCGGGCCGGCCGGCGCTTCCTTCTCCGACATGCGCCAGTTGTCGGGGGACATGGCGAGGAACTTGTCCTGGCTGAAGTTGGCCTCGACCTGCAGCAGCGTGCCGAGTTCTCCAGCTCGCACCAGACGCTGCAGTTCCAGCAGCGGCGGCTCGAAGCG
>JBAQER010000171.1:0-10221 GCA_049286845.1 Bradyrhizobium sp. | reverse complement strand
GATTATAGATCATCTCGTTCAGCACCATCCTCGCATTCGAGGAGAGGCCGAACACGGTGCCGTCGATGAAGGTGATTCCGAGCGACGAATCGGCTCCGGACTGCACGACGTCGCCCTTGTGGACGTCGTCGCCGATGTTCAGCGTGATCGAGACGCCGTTGCGAATGGCGGTCGCGCTGCCGGTGAGCTTGGTGACGTGGCCGATGATCTGGTCCGGAGCCGGGGTGCCGCCGGCCTGCGCATAGTCGACCTGACCGGCGAGTGCCGCGACGGTCTTGCCGGACAGGCTGGCGCCGTCGGGAGAAGCCAGCGTAGCCCGGTTCTCGCCGCGGAAGTATTCGCGCACCACGAATTCGTGGCCGTCCTTCGACAGCGTCAGATCCAGACCGGATCGCTTGTAGTCGCCGGAAAACAGCAAGTGGGCGTCCGGAACGACAATAGCGTCAGCGTCGGGCCCGCCGCTTCCGACGCTGCCTTTCGGACGAACATCTACTGAAAATGAGTCGAACGCGCCGGGGGAAGAACCCTGGCCGCTGAAGGACCCAGAATCGAATTTTTCGACGTAATTCAAAAGGCCATCGCAAAGGTTAATGAAATCAGACCGTCAGTATCGCAGCTACGGTGCCATTTAGCACAAGTAATGCCCTGTTAACATTACTAAAAAAGAGGCGGTATTACGTTCGTGACGGGCGAGATTTCTCTCTTTGTTGTTGTCCTGGTACTCGGAGTGCACGCAAAAATCGCAAACGCGGCAAGTTCGGGCAAGTGCGAATCAGAGGAATCGAAGCCGGAGCCACCGAAGAGCCGGCGCGATGCGTCAGCCGGCGTCAAAATCATGTAGGCCGATCGCGGGGGCGCTGGCGGGAAACTTAAATGAAAGCATCGGCCCGTTAAGCTTGCGCGCCGGTGTCCAACCGCTGGTGCCGAACGGCACAGATGTCGCCGTCCGCAGCACGAAGTCGGCATAGATCGACGGAAGCGGGAGTTTGGCCAGCGATACCAGCCGCCGACGGCCATTCCCGCAAATTGCGTTCGCTCATATGCCAGGCTGACTATCGATCGGATCACACGCATGAAAATCCTGGGCTACATCTACCGGATCGTCTCCAACTTCGCTTTTCTGGCGCTGGTCTATTACAGCCTGAATCACATGGAGAAGTATCAGCACCGCGCGATCATCGCGATCCTGGTGCTGGTCTACGCCTCGATGCGTGGGATCTCGGCGCTGCGTTCGTTCCACTTCTTCCAGAAGATCGAGCGGCTCGAGCTCGAGGCACGCCGCCTCGCGGGACTGGCGGCGGAAGGCCCTGCCGCGGCCTCCGCACGCAAACAAATCGTCGTTGAGGTGGGGGCGCTCCGCCGCGACGGCGAGGCGAAGTCCTATATCGACCTGTTCTTCCTCGCGATGGTCGTGCTGCTTTGCGTGGCGAAGATCGTGACGGATTGATCCGTCACACGCTCCCTTTCTTGATCTGAACCAACCGCTTCAGCGAGCGCCGGCGCGGCTGCGCCGCTTGCAGGGTTGCGCGATCGGTGGTGTATGACGCGGTTGCTCGGCTGACGCCTCCGGGATGCGGCTTTCCGGCGACCGCCCGCCGGGACGCGCCAGCCTCCGTCGAGATCTGCTGTACGCCAGCCTTGCCATGCCTGGCAGATGCCGTTTGTTGGATTCGACGCGAGGGAAGCGCGACAGCCCGGGCCGCCAGCTGCGGCCGATCCCGGAGTTCGAAAACGCTCTGGGCCGGCACGGGCAGGGCGATGGCGGCACTCTGCAGCGGCAGCGGCATTTGCCGGGGCCAAGGCGCCTGCCGCGGCATTGGAACGGTGCCCGCGCGCCCTTTGGCTTTGGCGCGATCGAGCGGCGCCGGCCAGTCGTCATTCCAGTACGAATCGGACACCGCAGGGACCGGCAGCATCCCGGTCTCGGCAAAAACGAATTTGGGAATCTTCGGCCAGCGCGAGATCGCGACGTTTTCCGATGGCGGGTGCAACAGCCATTGCTGTGGCTCGGTCGGCGTCGCGGCCAACTCCGAAGTGGCCGGCACCACGTGCACGACGCGATAGCCGCGCGCTTTCAGCTCATGCAGGATCTTGGGCAAGGCGGCGACCGTTCGCGCCTGGATGTCGTGGAGCAAGAGAATGCCTTTTCCCTTGGCCTGCAGCCGTTGCATCGCGAGTTCGTAGACCCGCGACGAGGAAACATGCCGCCAGTCGTCGGCCGGAAAGTCGGCGCTCCAGATCTGGGCGCCCTTGTAGGCGGCATATTCCTCGGTCCCGTCGGCGCGCGCGAGACCGGGAAAACGAAAGAACGGGGCCGGCGCACTGCCGTCCCCCAGCGCCGCGGATACCGACGCAATGCCTTCGTCGATCTCCTGCCGGGCGCGTTCGATCGGCAAGCGGTGCATGTTGGTCGGATGATTCTGGCTGTGGGTGGCGACGGTGTGACCGGCGTCGCGGACCTTGCGGACGCCTTCCGGATTGGACTGGGCCTGACGGCCGACCAGAAAGAAGGTCGCCTTCACGCATTGCGAAGCCAGGATTTGCAGAATCTGGTTGCTGTGCCGCGGCAGCGGCCCGTCGTCGAAGGTCAGCACCACCTCGCCGTCCGCAAGTGGCAGGGTTTCGCCATATTGCATGGTGCCGATGCGGGGATGATCCTTCGGGTCGACCACCAGGGTTCGCGAGGTGCCGAGCGCATCGGGATGGCCAGGGCAATCGGCGGCCGACGCCGCCTGTGCGGTCATGCAGGCGAGCAGCCACAGGCACAGCGCGATCCGGTGCCGGGTCCGGCCTCCAGGCAACACATTACCGATCATGCAACACCGTCACTTCTCCATTTACGCGAATAATTACATGCCGCGCCATGAACGCAGCCTTAATTGCCCGACTTTCGCACATAATTCCAGCCTAAGGGACGCGGGCGAGGCTGGCGCTGCTTGCCGGCTCCAGATGAACCACGCGATAGCGATTATCTCTGAGATAGCGCAAAAAGGCCGGCAGCATGGCCGCGGTCTGTGCCTTGGGGTCGTGCAGCAGGATGATGCCCTTGCCGGCAGCCTTGAGCCGGTCGGCAAGCAGCTTCAATTGCTCCTGCGGGGGCATGGGATTCCAGTCGCTTGCCCACAGGTCGGCGCCGAACACCGCAATTCGCCGCGATCCCAATTTCTCGAGCGTCTGAGGGGCCGTCTCAAAGTAGGGAAAACGAAAGAATGGCGTGCTCGGGGTAGACGTGGCGGCCCCGTGAAGCGCCTTCTCGACCGCGGCGATGCCTTTGTCGATTTCAATCTCGGCATCAGCCGGCTTCGCGTATTTGAGGTTGCGGTGCGTCCATGTGTGGTGGCCGATGGTATGGCCTTCGGCTGCGATACGCCGAACCAGGGCTGGATGCTCCGAAGCCGACTTGCCGATCAGGAAGAAGGTCGCGCGCACGCATTCTTGCGCCAGCGCCGCCAGCACCCGCGACGTCGTCGCGGGCCACGGGCCGTCATCGAAGGTCAGCACGACCTCATGATCTGCCAGCGGCAAAGTCTGCGGAAAGCTCTTCAGGCCCACCCGCGGCGTGGCGGCGGGATCGACGGTCAGAACGCGCGAAGTACCGAGCGTCCCCGGGCGCGGGCAGTCCGCCGCCTGCGCGGCCGTAGCCCACGCGATCGAGGCGACGAGGGCGATTGTCAGCATCTTCATCAGTTCAGCGCTCATGCTCGTCCGCGCGTATTTGTCATTGCGCTAGGTGTTGCCGATTGGGTAATGCGTCAAGCGATAACTCTGACGAGTTCGCGAATTCTGTCAAACGGCGAGGCGCGGTATGGCCGAAGAGATCGACACTGCCCAGGCCGCCGACGCGTCGCTGCTCGACCGTCACCCGATGCGCGACGAACATGGCGGGATTCGTCACGAATTCGTCGCGGAAATCACGCGCGCGGTTCAATCTGCCGATGCCGCATTTTTGCGCGCCATCGTCGCCGAACTCCATGAAGCCGACCTCGGCGACCTGATCGAGGCGCTTGCACCCGAAGACCGCGTCAGCCTTGTCGAATTGACCGGCGCCGATTTCGATTTTTCCGCGCTCAACGAGGTCGACGACTCCGTCCGCGAGGAGATCCTCGAGGAACTCGAGCCGGAGACCGTGGCGGAGGGCGTCCGTGAACTGGAATCCGACGATGCCGTCGAACTGCTGGAGGCCCTCGACGAGGAGGACCAGGAGGAAATCCTCGAGAAGCTGCCGCCGTCGGAGCGTGACGCGCTCGAGCGCAGCCTGGACTATCCGGAGAATTCCGCAGGCCGGCGGATGCAGACGGAATTCATCGCGGTGCCGCCCAATTGGACCGTGGGGCAGGCGATCGACTACATGCGCGAAACGCCCGACCTGCCCGAACGGTTCTACGAAATCTACGCCATCGATGCCGCCCAGCACTGGCAGGGCGCGGTGTCGCTGGATGCGCTGTTGCGCGCGCGCCGGCCGGTGCCGCTGGCCGACCTGATCGACGAAGACCGCCGCCGCGTCTCGGTCATGGATGACCAGGAGGAGGTGGCGCGGTTGTTCGGCAAATACAATCTGGTCGCGGCTCCCGTCGTCGATACCGAAGACCGGCTGGTCGGCGTCATCACCATCGACGACGTGGTCGACGTGATCGAGGAAGAAGCGGATGAAGACCTGAAGGCACTGGGCGGCGTCACGTCGGATGAAGAATTGTCGGACAGCGTCTGGACCATCGCCAAGGGCCGCTTCAACTGGCTGCTGGTCAACCTGGCCACCGCCTTTCTCGCTTCCTCGGTGCTCGGCCTGTTCGAAGGCCAACTCGAAAAGATGGTGGCGCTGGCGGTGCTGGCGCCGATCGTCGCGAGCCAGGGCGGCAATGCCGCGACCCAGACCATGACGGTCGCGGTGCGCGCCTTGGCGACTCGCGAACTAGGCCCGAACAACGCGTATCGCGTGGTAATGCGCGAGGGCCTGGTCGGCCTCGTCAACGGCCTTGCCTTTGCCGTCATCACCGGGATTGCCGCGGTGGCCTGGTTCCAGATCCCGGGGCTTGGCGTGGTGATCGGCCTTGCGATCATCTGCAATCTGGTTGCCGGCGCGCTCGGCGGCATTCTGATTCCGATGGTGCTGGAGCGGGTGCGGGCCGATCCGGCGGTGGCATCGGGCACCTTCGTCACGACGATTACCGACGTGGTCGGCTTCTTTTCGTTCCTCGGCATCGCCACGCTGTGGTTTGGGCTGAAATAGCGCGTTTTCGAGCCGCCGCGCGACGCCGGTATCGTTAATCAAGGCTTAACGCGCATCGCCGACAATCCTGCGCAGGGGATCGGACATGCGGCGCTTACGGCTGAAGGCGGACGGACGGATCGTCGAATTGCGGGACGGGCAGGAGTTTCCGCTCGCGCCGGCTTTGATCTCGGCCGCACCGGCAGAGGCGACGCCGCCAGTGGTCCGCGACCTTCGCCAGCGTGCCCGGCTGACCCAGCTTGAATTCGCCGCGCGGCTCGGGGTGCCGGTCGAAACCATCCGCAACTGGGAGCAGGGCAAACGCATGCCGCGCGGACCGGCGCGGGCGCTGCTCGCCGTGATCGCCGCCGCTCCCGAGACGGTTTTCGCCGCCTTGGCCAGAAACTGATCGAGACCCGATCAAGGCGTGACTAAGCAGAGCTTGATCCGGGCGGGCGATTTCAACGGACGATCACCCGCACAATCTTAAGAACGCGATCCGACAATCCATCGTAACTTCGCGGGCCGATGTTGGCAGCGCGATCCCGGCGGGACATAATCGCGCCCGGCTTTGGCATGAGTATAGGTCCATGCAGTTTATCGAGGCCAAGGGTGCCAACATCCCCGCAATCGGGCTCGGCACCTGGGAATTGCGCGGGCGAACCTGTGCGCGCGTGGTCGAGCAGGCGATGCGGCTCGGCTATCGCCACATCGACACCGCGCAGGCCTATGAGAACGAACGCGAGGTCGGCGAGGGCCTGCGCGCGTCGCGGATCCGCCGCGACGACGTGTTCGTCACGACCAAGATCTGGACCACCCATTTCGCGCCGAACGATCTCGAGCGTTCCACCAAGGAAAGCCTGACCAAGCTGCGGCTCTCCGAAGTCGATCTCTTGCTGCTGCACTGGCCCAATCCGCAGGTACCGCTTTCGGAGACGCTGGGCGCGCTGGCGCATGTCAGGCAACTCGGCATGGCGAGGCATATCGGCGTCTCCAACTTCACCGTGGCCTTGATAGATGAGGCCGTCGCCATATGCCCGGAACCCCTGGTGTGCGATCAGGTCGAATACCATCCCTATCTCGACCAGACCAAGGTGAAGGAGGCCTGCGCGCGTCACGGCATGGCCGTCGTCGCCTATAGCCCGATCGCGAAGGGCCGCATCAAGACCGACCCGACGCTGGCGACCATCGGACAAACCCACGGCAAGACGCCGGCGCAGGTTTGCCTGCGCTGGCTGGTGCAGCAGAATGTCGCCGCGATACCACGGACCTCGAAGGTCGAGCGGCTGTCGGAAAATATCGAGATCTTCGACTTTGTGCTGTCCGACGACGAGATGGACCGGATCTCGGGGCTGGGAAGCGCCAGGGGCCGGCTCACCGATTACGGCTTCGCGCCGAAATGGGATTGAGCCAGCCGCAGCGTCCGCTATTCTCCAGTATGGTGGAACCCAGGCAAACCATACGCACAGGCATCGCGGCATCGGCGATCGCGCATCTGTCGGTTCTGATGCTGGTGCTGCTGTTTGGCGAGGTGCATCCGTTCGGTTCGGTGACTGCCGAGCCGATCGCGGTCGATATCGTCACCGCAGAGGAAGCCGCGGAGAAAAAATCGGAGCCGCCTTTGGCGCCCGAGGCAAAGCCTTCCGATGCCTTCGACCTCGCGGCGAAATCCGCTGCTGGGAGTTCAACGGCACCGGCCGCCGCCCCGCAAGAGGCGGCCGCTCAGTCTCAAGAGCCGGCGGCGCGGTCGCCGCCACCTTCCGCCGGAAAGATGGCGGCAGCGCAGCCGCCGCAGCCGCCGCAGCCGCAGCCGCCGCAGCCGCTGCAGTCGCAGCCGACATCGCCGGCCTACGTGCCTGCCGAGCCCGATCTGTCCGTCAAGTATCAAGTGGTGCTTGGCTTGCCGCAGGACCTGTCCCCGGCGGGATCCGGCGGGAAACCCGGCGATCCCTTCGACGCTCCCGCGTCAATACCGGCCGACATCGCATCCAATCTCGTCGCGGAGTTCCGGCGGCATCTGAGGACATGCTCGAGGCTGCCGCGAACGATAGCGCCGTCGGACCACCTCACGATCAAGCTGCGGGTGTACCTGTCGCCCGAAGGCAGGCTCGCAGCGGAGCCTGTGCTGATCGAAGCCAGCGCGTCGGCGAAGGGGCCGGCGCTGATGCAAGGCGCCATCGGCGCGCTGCAGGCGTGCCAGCCCTATGCGATGCTGCCGCCGGACCGGTACGGCGAATGGAAAGTGCTCGAACTCAGTTTCACGCCGCAGGATTTTTCGGGCTAACCGATCCCCCCATCGCGCGCCAGGCGTTCGAGGCGAATTGCCGGCGCCAGGTGACGATCACGACCGCCGCCGTGGTGACGAACAGCACCCAGGGGCTGACGAACCAGCCGAGATAGCCGAGCGCAAAGAAGAACGCGCGCTGCCCGCGATTGAAATGCCTGCCTGCGGCCTCGAACAATCGCGTGGTGCGGATGACGTGCGCTTCGGCTTCCGCGGTGTCGCGCTGTTCGGTCGGCGGCATCGCCCCGAGCAGGATCGAGACGTAATTGAACAGGCGGTACGACCAGGCGAATTTGAAAAACGCGTAGACGAAAATCAGGATCAGGCCGACGCATTTGATTTCCCACAGTGCGGGCGAGGGCGTGAGGTCGATCGGCAGCGCGCCCAGCACCGTGAGGGCTTCGTTGGTGGCCCGCAGCAGCGCCAGCGCGCCGCCGATCGCGATCAGGGTGGTGGAGGCAAAAAACGCGGTGCCGTTCTGCAGCGCTCCCATGATCTGCATGTCGACCATCCGGGCCTCGCGATCGAGCATGCGCCGGACCCAGACCCCGCGATAGACGTTCATGCGGGCAGAAAGGCTGTCGCGGCCGTAGGCGGTATGCTCCAGTGTTATGGCGTAGACCGTCCATTCCAGGACGAAGAAGCCGACCGCCAGAATATCGACCCAATAAGCCGCCATGTGTCATCCCCCGGTTCCCGAATGCTGCCACGCAGCTGCCATCGCGGCAACCGGTGCGACGACGGTCGGTGCGGTTGAAGAGGTGCCGAGCGCCGTGGCAAGCTGGGCCCGCCAAACAGGAATCATCGCATGGCTCTGAAGCTCGTGATCGGTAACAAGAACTATTCGTCGTGGTCGATGCGGCCGTGGCTGGCGCTGCGCGCCAATGACATCGCCTTCGAAGAAGTGTTCATTCCGCTCTACACCGACGACAGGGCCGACAAGGAGCGGATACTGAGTTTCACCCATTCGGGCAAGGTGCCGGCCTTGATCGACGGCGACGTCACCGTCTGGGATTCGCTGTCCATCATCGAATACGTCGCCGAACGGTTCCCGGGAGCACGGCTGTGGCCCGAAGACCGCGCGCACCGCGCGCATGCGCGTTCGATTTCGGCGGAGATGCATTCCGGCTTCATGGCCTTGCGCAACGAATGCGGCATGAACCTGCACCGGCCGGTCCGCGCCATCGAGCTGTCGGCCGATGCACGCGCCAATGTCGCGCGCATTCAGGAGATCTGGATCGATTGTCGCGAGCGCTACGGAAAATCCGGGCCTTTCCTGTTCGGAACCTTCGGCGCGGCGGACGCCATGTTTGCACCGGTGGTGCACCGCTTTCGCACCTATGCGATTCCGGTGGCGCCGGCGGCAACGGCCTATATGGAGACCATGATGTCGGTGCCGGCGTTTCAGGAATGGACGCAAGGAGGGCTCGCCGAAACCCTCCTCATCGCGAAGCTCGAGGCGGTGTGAGGCACGGAACTGCAAGGCCGAGCCACGGTTCCGGCAGGGCAGTCGGGCAAATTAGTCCAGAACCGGCGAATTGGCAACTATCTCACTGAAAAATCTGCATAATTCGTGCATTTGCTATGTCCGGATGTGACTGGCCATCGCTTTTACCCCTGTGCTATGTTGCCACAGGGTTTTCAGTCGGCCGTTGCAGCGGGGACCGTGGGCATAGCCGGCGTTTTTGCGTGATGGAGAGGGCGTTGAAGCACAAATTCACCGTTGGAGAGACCGTTTATTTCACTGCCAGCAACGTTGCGCGTCCGGCCGCCAGCGGCACCTATGAAGTGATCAAGCTGCTTCCGACCGATGGCGACGACTGCCAGTACCGGATCAAGAGTTCGACCGAGGCTTTCGAGCGGGTGGCCAAGGAAAGCCAGCTCCACGTCTCTTGACGGAATTCCGCGCAAGGCCGGGTGCAGCGGTTCCCATTTCGCTCGCCGTCAAAAGGCCCCGTTCGAGGAATCATTCTACGCAAGCTGAGTGCGAAGGAATCACCGTTCGCGTTCGTTGGTTGAATGTATTTGTTGCTGCGTGAGGGGACATCGCGCATGAACTGGGCCTGGGCTACATCGCTCGATCAATTCTGGCGTTCGCCATCGTTTCCATTGTGGCTGACCTTGGCCGCAGCGGGTTTTTTCGCGATCATCGCCCTGGTCACGCTGTTGCGGGCCGAGAAATCGGTCGCCAACGGCGCGCTGACGGTGATCACGCTTTTGGCCATCGGCATCGCAAGCGCCGCCACCCTTCGCGGATCTGGGGAATACGGCCGCAGCGCATCCGGCGAGACCCGATCTCCGCCGCCGATGGTCACGGCGCTGCCGGCGTTGTCGTGTATCGACGATCTGGCGGGCGATGCCGTTCTGACGGCCTGTGAGAAGACGCTGTTCGGTTCCGCCGAAAACGCCGCCGCCGCGCTGGCCTATGCGGCCTCGCAGATCACGCGGCTGACCGCGTCAGGCGACGTCGCCGCCGCAAACAAGAGCCTGACGCCGGAACTCGCAAGCTTGCGCCGCGCGGTCGAGCGCGACCGCTACGGGCTGATGGCGTATGTGCTGACCGCGCGCGACCATTGCACGCCGTCGGACTGCGCAGCTTTCCGGGCGCTGACCGAGCGCCGCCAGATCGTGGCCAATATGGACGATCGGACCTATGACGGCCTGATCACGCGTTATTCGCCGACATGGAACGCGCCCGGGCCCGCGGCGGCGGGTGCTCCCGTGGCGGCGC
>JBAQER010000170.1:0-2255 GCA_049286845.1 Bradyrhizobium sp. | reverse complement strand
CCGCTCGACTGTCACCACGTTGATGGCGGAGGCATTTGCGTCTCCGGTGGAGCCGACGGTCCTGCATCGTTATCTCGCCTCGCTGCGCCTGCCCATGATCGTCGATGCCTGGTACGACGGCGCCATGCGCTCGGCGCTGAGGGAGCGGAGTGACTGGGGTGAAGTGCAGGGCATCACCCGCGCCGGCATCGGCGAAGACCGCTGGTACCGGTTTTACGATGCCGCCGGCGCCGAGACGGATCGCGCTACGGCAAGCGGCTGGACCACCTTGCTCTACAAGCCTCATGGCAGTATCGCGCCGGCGCGGAATTTCCTGATCTCGGACGCCGACTATGTCGAGGTGCTGACCGAAATCGATATCCAGACGCCGATCCCGGACGTCGTCAAGGACCGCCGCACCGAGCGGAGTTTTGTCTTCATCGGCTGCCGCTTCAACGATCAGCTTCTCAGGACCTATGCACGGCAGGTCACGAAGCGTTCGTCGACCCTGCATTATGCGATTGTCGAGCCGGAAACGCTGAGCAAGAACGAACTCCGGTTTCTGTTCGGCCAGGGTCTGACGCCGATCGCCCTTCCGTTGGCCCGAGCGGTGGAAATCCTGACTGCGGCTGGCTGAGAGTTTCGTTCAGCAATGCCTTTGGCCTGAAGCGGCGCAAGGCCGTCCGGGCGCGCGCGGTGCTGCAATCGGCAGTCCTCGGAAATGCCCGAGCGCATGATGCCGGAAATCACCAGGCAAATCCCAAGTCTGTAACGTTTCTAACATACTTCGAGAATTCTGGTCGGCGCGTGTTGACAACGCGACAGCCGTCGCTCCCGATCTAACCCTTTGAAATACTGCGAAGTTGTCGATCGCTCGGCGATGGCACGCGAGTTGCTAATTGCCATCTCGCTAATTCTCTTCGGAACTTTTGGATTTGGCCAGCAGCGAGGATCGCACATGCAAGCTTCAATACACGAAGGTACCGCGGCCCCAAGCGTCGCGAACGTCGGCGAAGTGATGCAGGCGATCGCGGAGCACAAGGGCTGCGGCACCAGTGGCGGCAGCGGCAAGGCGAGCTGCGGCTCCGCGGCGGGGCAAGGCGATCTGCCGACCGAGATCTGGGAGAAGGTCAAGAACCACCCCTGCTACAGCGAGGAAGCCCATCACCACTACGCGCGCATGCATGTGGCGGTGGCGCCGGCCTGCAACATCCAGTGCAACTACTGCAATCGGAAATACGACTGCGCCAATGAATCGCGCCCCGGCGTGGTCAGCGAGAAGCTGACCCCGGAACAGGCCGCCAAGAAGGTGCTGGCGGTTGCCTCCACCATTCCGCAGATGACCGTGCTCGGGATCGCTGGTCCGGGCGACCCGCTCGCCAATCCCGAAAAGACCTTCAAGACCTTCGAGCTGATCGCAAAGACCGCACCGGACATCAAGCTCTGCCTGTCGACCAACGGGCTCGCGCTGCCCGATCACGTCGACACCATTGCCGGTTTCAATGTCGATCACGTCACGATCACCATCAACATGGTCGATCCCGAGATCGGCGCGAAGATCTATCCCTGGGTGTTCTGGAAACACAAACGCTACACCGGCATCGAGGCCGCCAAGCTCCTGACCGACCGGCAGCTGCAGGGGCTCGAAATGCTCACCGAGCGCGGCATTCTCTGCAAGGTCAATTCGGTGATGATCCCGGGCGTCAACGACAAGCACCTCGTCGAGGTCAACAAGGCGGTGAAGTCGCGCGGCGCCTTCCTGCACAACATCATGCCGCTGATTTCCGCCCCCGAGCACGGCACCGTGTTCGGCTTGACCGGCCAGCGCGGCCCGACCGCGCAGGAATTGAAGGCGCTGCAGGATTCTTGCGAAGGCGAGATGAACATGATGCGTCACTGCCGGCAGTGCCGGGCCGACGCCGTGGGCCTGCTGGGCGAAGATCGCAGCGCCGAGTTCACGACCGACAAGATCATGGCGATGGAGGTCAATTACGACCTCGACACGCGCAAGGCCTATCAGGCCAAGGTCGAGGAGGAGCGCGTCGCCAAGGTTGCAGCGAAGCAGGAGGAGCTCTCGACGCTGGCGGGCGAAATGAGCGAGATCAAGCTGCTGGTCGCGGTGGCAACCAAGGGCTCCGGGCTGATCAACGAGCACTTCGGTCACGCCAAGGAATTCCAGGTCTATGAACTCTCGACCTCGGGCGCGAAATTCGTCGGCCACCGCCGGGTCGATCTCTACTGCCAGGGCGGCTTTGGCGACGAAGAAAGCCTCGAGA
>JBAQER010000169.1:0-6706 GCA_049286845.1 Bradyrhizobium sp. | reverse complement strand
GGACCGGCTCGTCCGCACCCTGTCGCGCGACCGGGCCAAGGACATGGCCTCGGATTACGAGCAACACGATCCGATGCAAAGCTATGCCGAGCGGCGCGGCATCACCTTCCGCGAGCGTGTCGCCGAGATTGTCAGGAAGATCGTGCCTGAGAAGGTGCGCGACATGTTCGACGGCCTGCGCCCGCGCGCAGACGCTGTGCCTGGTTCGGACGCCGTGCCGCAGCCGGAAAGGGGAAGCGCGGGTGTGGAGGCGCGGCGTGAATCCGCAGTGCCCGCGAGGGAGACGACTGAGGATCGCGAGGTCGCGCTGCGCAAGGCCCGTACCAAGGCGCTGGTCCGCCATGCCCGAGCCGTGGATGCGATCTTCGATATGCAGCAGCAGGGCGGCAAGGCCAGCCCGGAGCAGGTGAAGGAACTGCAGGAGGCCCGGAAGGTCTTCGAGGAGGTGCGGTCCTATGGCTCGCACGATGCCGAAGCCGCCTACAAAAATAACCCGGAACTCGCCCTGGAAGCCGCTTCGGGCAACTCCGCCCGCGCCATCCGCGCGCTCCAGCTCGAAACCGAAATCCGCACCAATCCGAACCGGCGCGCCGACCGCTTCGTAGAGCGCTGGCAGAAGCTCGACCACACCAGCCAGCGCCAGTATCAGGCGGGCGACATGTCCGGCTACAAGGCCATGCGGTCGGCCATGGGCGACATGGCGAAGAGCCTCGAACGCGATCCGCAACTGGAATCCATCCTCGCCAACCGCAAGATCGAACTCGGGATCCAGATCGAGTCGGGCCGCCGGCTTGGCCTGGAACTCGCTTTCAATCACGGCATCGACCTCGGCAGAGGCCGCGGCTTCGGACTTTAACTCCGCCTATTTTCCGCCGCCTGTACGCCACGCTACGACGACGCGAAAAACGCTCTTGCGCGGCCGTCACTGCCTGTTCTGTCTGGATCAGCAGCAGTCAGAAACAGCCAACAGGAGGCAGCGCAACCATGCGTGAGCCAGACCGTATCATCCGCCTCAAAACCGTCCTTGCCCGCACCGGCCTGTCCCGGTCCACCATCTACCGCAAAATCGGCGAAGGGACATTCCCACCCCAGATCAGGATCAGCACCAACGGCGCTGGCTGGCGCGAATCCGACATCAACCGCTGGGTCGCCGATCCGGTATCCTGGCGTCCGAAAAGCGAGGTCGATGAGTTCTGTTGAGGCCGATACGTACTTCCTGGAAGGCCGGCACTCATGCCGATGACGACGAGGATGGGAATGTGCCCCATCTCCCGCGCGTTCGGTCCCTTACAGCATCGGAGCCGCTTGAAGCGCTATTGCTATCTTCCTTCCGTGCCTATCCAGTTTCACCCAAACGGCGACTGATACGATGGACCAGCAGCTCGTAGCGCGCATCAAGCGACGTAGCAAATACTGGGGCCAGACCGCACCCAATCAATGGTTCGACGTACGTGTCGTAGAGGACACAAGCTACCGCCTCAGAGGCAACAACAATAACTACCGATTGGACGACGTGATTATCGGCGTGCGTCTCGCCAATGGCTTCATCGTCGATCTCGCCAACGGCAAGGTTAGCCGTGGGTGAAACCGGATAGGCACACTTCCTTCTTGCCGGCGGCAGCGGCGGCAGCGGCACGGCCTCGTCTGCTTGCGGATATGGAACCGGAGCGCCGCCATCCCGTCAATGCCGAGCCGCTTCGCGGTGGCGCTCCGCGCCAGCATTGACCGGATGCCGTCGCCCCGGTGATGGCTTGTCAAGCAGACCAGGGCGGATTGTGAGCGCCGGCGCGCTCCCATTCCGGAACGAAGAAGTAGCGGTGGGGCGGAATCATTCTTGAATTGTGGGCTATAGGGTGGTACAAACACTCTGAGTTGGAGCAACGGAATGATCGTTGGCTTTCGGGATGGCTGGTTGCGGGCTTTCTTCGTGGACGATGCCCATTCCCGTAACATCCCGCCGGATCTTGAAGCCCGGTTGTTCAGAAAACTCCAGATGATTGACGACGCCGTGACCGATCAGGACTTGCGCGTGCCGCCAAGCAATCACTTCGAGAAGCTGCGCGGCAATCTTGCGGGGTTTCATTCGATTCGTGTCAATCAGCAATGGCGGCTGATTTTCCGCTGGGATGGTGAGCGAGGCGAGGCGGACGGGATTTATCTGGACGATCACAGTTACCGATGAGAGCGAGGCAATCATGCTGACCACAAAACGCAAGCCGGCGACGGTCGGAGAGATTTTGACCGAAGAGTTCATGGAGCCAATGGGCCTGACGCAGGGCGCGCTCGCCGAGGCGATGGGCGTTCAGCGCAAGCACGTCAACGAGTTGTGCGGCAACCGCAGGAACGTGACCGCCGCGACGGCCTTGATCCTGGCCCGCGTCTTCGGCAATAGTGCCGACTTCTGGCTCAACGTGCAGCGGCGCAGCGATCTTTGGGAGGTGATGAACACGCCGAAGGAACGCAAGCGAGTCGAGCGCGCACGTCCGTTGAAGCGCGCGGCTTGAGTGAGGTGATGCGTATGGAGCGACCTACGCAAATGCCGCCGTTCGCAAGTATTTGCCGCCGATCGTACGACGAAGGGAAATCGGGTCTTTTCATTCCGGCTTCGCCGCCGCTTCATGCCTGTTTGTCTCGAAAAACAGTGCGGGAAACGGCATGGAAGACGACACTGAGCCGGAACGGTTCAAACCGGCGAACGACAACAACGGCCCACGCGGCGAGCCGGACGCTGAGACGCCGAGCGCGGAGACTTGGGGCAAGATCGACCGGGTGGCGCTGACGCTGGCCCGGATCATCGGCCGCCGCATGGCGCGTGAGGATTATGCGGCGCGTGTCGCCGCCAACGACAACCGGCCTGTTGCTTCCGAAGGAATGGAGGAGGGGGCCGACACCGAGTGAAAGGATCGTCCCCGATGACTGCCGCCCATCCGACGCCCCGCGTTGCTCTTTACGCCCGCTATTCTTCCGACAATCAGCGTGACGCTTCCATTGAGGACCAGTTGCGCCAGTGTCGCGAGCGTGCCGCCCGCGAGGGTTGGACCGTCGTGGAGACGTATTCCGATCGCGCCATCTCAGGTGCATCGCTCATCCGTTCGGGCATTCAGACGTTGCTTGCCGACGCACAGGCCGGCCGCTTCGACATTGTGCTGTCCGAAGCGCTGGACCGCATCAGCCGCGATCAGGAGGACGTGGCGGGGGTATTCAAACGCCTGCGCTTTGCGGGCGTCACCATCTTCACCCTGTCGGAAGGCGAGATCAACGAGCTTCATGTTGGCCTCAAGGGTACGATGAACGCGCTGTTCCTCAAAGACCTCGCCATCAAGACCCATCGCGGCATCCGGGGCCGCGTGGAGGCTGGCAAGATCGGCGGCGGCAACGCCTACGGCTATCGCGTCGTCAAGACGCTGGACGCACGCGGCGAGCCGATCCGGGGCGAGCGCGCGATCATCGAGGAACAGGCCGAGATCGTGCGGCGCATCTTCCGCGAATATGTCGCCGGCAAGGGGCCACAGCGCATCGCCGCTGACCTCAACCGCGACGGCATCCCGAGTCCGACCGGCAAGCGCTGGAACGACACCACCATTCGGGGCAACAGGATTATCAGTTCTGGCATCCTGAATTGCGAACTCTATGTTGGCGTCATCCGCTGGAACAGACAGCGAAAGCTCAAGAACCCCGACACCGGCCACTTTGCGTATCGGCTCAATCCTGAAAGCGAATGGATACGCTCCGAGGCTCCCGAGCTTCGCATCGTGCCACAGGACCTATGGGACGCCGCCAAGGCGCGGCAGGACGAATTGACGGCGCTCTACAAGACCCGGATCGAGGCGTCGCGCGAGGGCACGAAGCGCAGCCTGGCCAGGAATGGCGCACTGAACGCCACCCATCGCCCACGCACCCTGCTGTCCGGCCTGTTGTTCTGCGGCTGTTGCGGAGGCTCCTATGCCCGTCGCGGGCAGGACCGCTACGCCTGCACCAACCATGTATTGGGCAACGGCTGCGACAATGCCCGAACCGTCGCCCGCGAGGTGCTGGAAGCCCGCGTGCTGACCGGCCTGCGCGAGCGCATGATGACGCCAGAAATGGCGGCGGAAGCCATGCGCGCCTATACGCAAGAAACCAATCGGCTCAATCGTGAGCGCCGCAATACAGCCGACGCCACGCGCCGCGAGCTTGCCGAGACTGCCAAGGCCATTGCCGAGATCGTGCGCGTCATCGAGCAAGGCGGCTGGCACCGCGCCCTGTCCGAGCGGCTCACCGAGCTTGAGGCCAGGCAGGACGGCCTCACCGCCCGAATGGCGGACGCCCGGCAGGACGTTCCCGACATGCACCCCGGCATCGCCGAAACCTACCGCCGCAGGATGGAGCGCCTGACCGCCGCGCTCGACCACCCCGACGACGCGGCGGAGGCGGCCGAGGCCATCCGCGAGATCATCGACCGCATCGTTATTACTCCCGGCCCGACGCGCGGAGACCTCTCAGTCACCCTGCAAGGCGAGCTTGGCGCCATCCTCGACTGGATCGACCGCACCGGAAAACCAGGCTACAAACCCGCGCCTGACACCGCCTCAACCCGATTGTCAGTCTCGGTCAAAGCCGGGGCTAGTCCCGGCCATCCACGTCTATGTTGCGCACAAGGAAAGAACGTAAGACGTGGATGCCCGGCACAAGGCCGGGCATGACGCGGAAAACCCACGTGACAGCGAAAAGGATGGCGGAAATACGCTACGTTATTCCGCCCTACAGACGGAGCCGCGCTCTTGCGCGGCATCTCGAAGGAAGGACCAGGAAAGATCAGCCTTGCGACTCATCCTTCGAGACGCCGCTTCGCGGCTCCTCAGGATGAGGGGTACACTCGCGGAGAAACCGTAGTCGTCACAGCCCCAGATACGCCTTGCGCACGTCGGGATTGCCCTTGATATCAGCCGCGCCGCCCTGCATCAGCACGCGGCCGGTCTGCAGGATGTAGGCGCGGTCGGCGATGTCGAGACATTCGGCCATGCGCTGCTCGACGATCAGCACGGTCATGCCGGCGTCGCGAATGCGCTTCACCGCGGCAAAGATCTCGTCGACCAGTTTCGGCATGATGCCCTGCGACGGCTCGTCCAGCATCAGCAGCCGCGGCCGCGTCATCAGCGCGCGGCCGATCGCCAGCATCTGCTGCTCGCCGCCGGAGAGCGTTTCGGCGCGCTGCTCCAGGCGCTCCGACAGCCGCGGAAACAGCTGGAACACCAGCGCCAGCGGTTGGTCGCGATCCGCCTCGTGGCGATAGAGATAGCTGCCGAGCCGCAAATTGTCGCGCACCGACAGCCGCGGAAACAGCCGGCGGTTTTCCGGCACATAGGCGATGCCGCGCGCGGTGATCGCATGCTGCGCCAGGCCGTCGATACGCGCGCCATCGAAGGTGACGGCGCCGGAGCGCGGGCGTTCGGCGCCGGCGATGGATTTCAGCAGCGTCGATTTACCGGCACCGTTGGCGCCGGCAACGCAGACGATCTCGCCCTTGGCGACATCGAGGCTGACGGCCGAGATGGCGACGAGTCCCTGATAGGCGGTGGTGACTTCATGCACCGATAGCATGACGATCCCCAAGGTAGGCGCTGATGACTTTCGGATCGCGAACGATATCGGCAGGCTTGCCTTCGACCAGCACCTTGCCGAGATCGAGCACGATGGCGCGGTCGACCAGCGGCATCACGATCTCCATGACGTGCTCAACCATCAACACGGTGACGCCGGTGTCGCGTACCCGGCGCACCAGTTCGACGCCGGTTTGCGCTTCGATCGGCGTCAGGCCCGTGAGCACTTCATCCAGCAGCAGCAGTTTGGGTTCGGTCGCCAACGCACGCGCGACCTCGAGCCGGCGTTTTTCCGACGGGATCAACTCGCTGGCCATCACATCGGCGCGGGCGGCGAGGCCGGCGAATTCCAATACCTCATGGGCCTTGCGGCGCGCCTCGCGCATCACGGTGGTGCGGACCAGCGCGCCGACGATGACGTTGTCGATCACGGTCATGGTCTCGAAGCTCTTGACGACCTGGAAGGTGCGGCCGATGCCGCGCACGCAGCGCTCGGCTGCCGGCAGCCTGGTGACGTCCTCGCCGTCAAACCAGATCGAGCCCTGGGTGGGCGGCAGCACGCCCGCGATCAGGTTGAACAGCGTCGACTTGCCGGCGCCGTTGGGACCGATCAGTCCGACGATCTCGCCGCGCCCGACGGAAATCGAGATGTCGCTGTTGGCGATCAGACCGCTGAACCGTTGCCACACGCCGCGGGTTTCCAGCAAGGCTGTCATCGGACCGCTCCCTTGCGACGGCGCGAGAACAGTCCGACCAGGCCCTCCGGCCGCGCCAGCGAGATCAGCACGATCAGCGTGCCGTAGACGATCAGGTCGACGCCGCGACCGGAGCCGCCGATGAAGGAACGCGTGAGCTCGGTGAGCGGGATCAGGATCACGGCGCCGAGCGCCGGTCCCCACAGCGTTCCGATGCCGCCAAGCACGGCAGGCAGCGCCATCAGCAGCGAGAACTGGAAACCCATCACGCTCTCGGGATCGATGTAGGATACGAACTGAGCATAGAAGCTGCCGCCGACGGCAGTGAGGAATGCCGAGACCGCCGCGGCGCCCATCTTGGAATTGAACACCACCACGCCGAGGCTTTCGGCGGCGTCCGGATTATCCTTCACCGCGCGCCACCAGTAGCCC
>JBAQER010000168.1:0-11680 GCA_049286845.1 Bradyrhizobium sp. | reverse complement strand
ATGGCGGCGAGACCGAAATCGTGCTCGACGGCGACAAGCTCGCCGCCGACCACGACTATTTCAAATTCGGCGGCAGCCGGCATTCGCTGGACCACAAGCTCGAAGCCTGGAGCGCGGACATCAAGGGCTCGGAATATTTTACGATCCGGGTACGCAACTGGGCCGATCGCAGCGACCTCGACGACCTCGTCGAGGAGACCGACGGCGCGGTGGTGTGGAGCGCGGACAGCAAGGCCTTCTTCTATGTCAAGCTCGACGACAACCACCGGCCGATGCAGGTCTGGCTGCATCGCCTCGGCACCAAGCAGGCCGACGACGTGCTGGTCTATGAGGAGCACGATGCCGGCTGGTTCACCCATATCCATGAGAGTTCGAGCGGCCGCTTCTGCGTGATATCAGGCGGCGACCACGAAACCTCCGAACAGCGGCTGGTCGATCTCGCCGATCCCGCCTCGCCGCCGCGCGTGGTCGCGGCGCGCGAGGAAGGCGTGCAGTATTCGGTCACCGACCGCGGCGACGAGCTGTTCATCCTCACCAACGCCGGTGACGCCATCGACTTCAAGATCGTCACCGCGCCGCTGGCCTCGCCGGAGCGCGCCAACTGGCGCGACCTGATCCCGCATCGCGCCGGCGTCTATATCCTCGATATCGAACTCTACAGCGGCCACCTGGTGCGGCTGGAACGCGCCAATGCGCTGCCCGCGATCATCATCCGCGATCTCAAGACTTCGGAGGAGCACGCCATCGCCTTCGACGAGGCGGCGTATTCGCTGGACACCATGGGCGGCTACGAATTCGACACCACCAATCTGCGCTTTGCCTATTCGTCGATGACGACGCCGTCGGAAGTCTACGACTACGACATGGCAAGCCGCACCCGAACCTTTCGCAAGCGCCAGGAAATTCCGTCCGGCCACAACCCTGCCGACTACGTCACCACCCGCATCATGGCGCCCTCGCATGACGGCGCACTGGTGCCGGTGTCGATCCTGCACGCCAGGGATCTCAAGCGCGACGGCAGCGCGCCGCTGTTGCTCTACGGCTACGGCTCCTACGGCATGGCGATGCCGGCCTCGTTCTCCGCCAACCGGCTGTCGCTGGTCGACCGCGGTTTCGTCTATGCGATCGCGCACATCAGAGGCGGCGCCGACAAGGGCTGGGGCTGGTATCTCGACGGCAAGCGCGAGAAGAAGACGAACTCGTTCGATGACTTTTCGGCCTCGGCGCGCGCGCTGATCGCAGAAAAATACACCGGCGCAAAGCGCATCGTCGGCCATGGCGGCAGCGCCGGCGGCATGCTGATGGGCGCGGTCGCCAACCGCGCCGGCGAATTGTTCGCCGGCATCGTCGCCGAGGTGCCGTTCGTCGACGTGCTCAACACCATGCTCGACGACACCCTGCCGCTGACGCCGCCGGAATGGCCGGAATGGGGCAACCCGATCGAGAGCGAAAAGGATTTTCGCACCATCCTGTCCTATTCGCCCTATGACAACATCGCGGCAAAGGATTATCCGGCGATTCTGGCGATGGGCGGACTGACCGATCCGCGCGTCACCTATTGGGAGCCGGCGAAATGGATCGCGCGGCTGCGCGCCACCATGCGAGGCGGCGGCCCGGTGCTGCTGCGCACCAATATGGGCGCCGGCCATGGCGGCGCGTCGGGCCGCTTCAACCGGCTCGACGAAGTCGCGATCGCCTACGCGTTTGCGCTGTGGGCGGTAGGGATGGCGGCGAAGGCCGAGGTGTGAGGCCAAATGACACTTGCGGCAGCTGACATCTTGCGCTGTTGCGCTCCCTCTCCCGCTTGCGGGGGAGGGCTGGGGTGGGGGCGCCTCCGCATAACCGCCGCCAGAGTGCGGGAAGAGATTTCCCCCACCCGCCGTGCTCTTGCGAGCGCGGCGACCTCCCCCGCAAGCGAGAGAGGTTGAGAAGGACTCACCTTCCCGTCTGCTTCCGCCACGCCGCAAAATCGATCAGCGTCTGCTCGTCGGTCGCGGGATAGAGCCCGAAGATGCCGCGGCCCTGGCGCACCTGTTCGGTGACGAAATCCTCGAACGCGGTCATCTCGAAGGCTTCATTGGCGATCTCGTCGGCGAGATGCGCCGGGATCACGATCACGCCGTCGCTGTCGCCGAGGATCACGTCGCCTGGAAACACCGGCGCGTCGCCGCAGCCGATCGGGCCATTGATCTCGATCGCCTGATGCAGCGTCAGGTTGGTCGGCGCGCTCGGCCGGTGGTGAAAGGCGGGAAAGCCGAGTCTTGCAATCTCGGCGGAGTCGCGAAATCCGCCATCGGTGACGACGCCGGCGACGCCGCGCTGCATCAGCCGCGTCACCAGGATAGCGCCGGCCGACGCCGCGCGGGAATCCTTGCGGCTGTCCATGACAAGCACCGCGCCAGGCGGGCAGTCCTCGATAGCCTTGCGCTGCGGATGCGAGCGGTCGCGGAACACGTCGAGCTTGTTGAGATCCTCGCGCGCCGGCATGTAGCGCAAGGTGAAGGCCTCGCCGACCAGCGTCGGCGCATCCGGACTAAGCGGATGCACGTCCTGAATGCACTGGGTGCGGAAGCCGCGCTTGAACAGCGCGGTGGCGACCGTGGCGGTCGAGATGGTTTTCAGTTTTGCGCGGGTGGCGTCGCTGAGCTTGGTCATGGATTTGTCTCCTTGTCATTCCGGGATGGTCCGAAGGACCAGACCCGGAATCTCGAGGTTCCGGGTTCGCGCTAACGCGCGCCCCGGAACGACGGTTAATAAATCGCCGGCTCGCCAACCGGCGCACCAAAACCTGTTTCGAGGAAATCGAAATCGCAGCCTTCATTGGCCTGCTTGATGTGCCTGGTGAACATCCAGCCATAGCCGCGCTCGTAACGCGTTTCCGGCGGCTTCCATTCGGCGCGGCGTTTTGCCAATTCCGCTTCCGGCACATCGAGATTGATGGTGCGGGCAGCGACATCGAGCGTGATGCGGTCGCCGTTCTTCACCAGCGCCAAGGGTCCGCCGATATAGGATTCCGGCGCCACATGCAGGATGCAGGCGCCGTAGCTGGTGCCGCTCATGCGCGCGTCCGACAGCCGCACCATGTCGCGCACGCCCTGCTTCACCAGCTTGGTCGGGATCGGCAGCATGCCCCATTCCGGCATGCCCGGCCCGCCCTGCGGACCGGCATTGCGCAGGATCATGACGTGATCGGCGGTCACGTTCAGATCTGGATCGTCGACCGCCTTCTTCATCGCGGGGTAATCGTCGAACACCAGCGCGGGGCCGGTGTGCTTGAGGAAGCGCGGCTCGCAGGCGCTGGGTTTGATCACGCAGCCATCCGGCGCGAGGTTGCCCTTGAGCACGGCGAGCGCGCCCTCGGCATAGATCGGATTTTCGACGGTGCGGATCACGTCGTCGTTGTAGACTTCGGCGCGCGCGATGTTGTCGCCGAGCGTCCGGCCGGTCACGGTCATGGCGTCGAGATGCAGATGCTGCCTGATCCGGCTCATCAGGCCAGGCAAGCCGCCGGCATAGAAGAAATCCTCCATCAGATACTTGTCGCCTGAGGGCCGCACATTGGCGATGACGGGCACCTTGCGGCTGGCGGTTTCGAAATCGTCGAGCCCGATGTCCTGGCCGGCGCGGCGTGCCTGCGCGATCAGGTGGATGATCGCGTTGGTCGAGCAGCCCATCGCCATCGCCACCGTGATGGCGTTTTCGAACGCCTTGCGGGTCTGGATCTTCTGCGGCGTCAGATCCTCCCACACCATCTCCACGATCCGGCGGCCGCATTCCGAGGCCATGCGGATGTGGCCGGCGTCGGCGGCGGGAATCGAAGAGGCGCCCGGCAGCGTCATGCCGATCGATTCGGCGATCGCGGTCATGGTCGAGGCGGTGCCCATGGTCATGCAAGTGCCGTAGCTGCGGGCGATACCGGCCTCGACATCGACCCAGTCCTTGTCGGAGATCTTCCCGGCGCGACGCTCGTCCCAGTATTTCCAGGCGTCCGACCCGGAGCCCAGCGTCTTGCCCTTCCAGTTGCCGCGCAGCATCGGCCCGGCCGGCAGATAGATCGTCGGCAGGCCCATGGAGGTGGCACCTAACAGCAGGCCCGGCGTGGTCTTGTCGCAGCCGCCCATCAGCACCACGCCGTCGACCGGGTGGCCGCGCAGCAATTCCTCGGCGTCCATGGCGAGCATGTTGCGATAGAGCATGGTGGTCGGCTTCAGGAAGGATTCCGACAACGACAGCGCCGGCAATTCCATTGGGAAGCCGCCCGCCATCAGCACGCCGCGCTTGACGTCGTCGACTCGGCTCTTGAAATGCATGTGGCAAGGCTGGGCGTCCGACCAGGTGTTGAGGATCGCGATCACCGGGCGCCCCTTCCACTCCTCCGGCGCATAGCCCATCTGCATCGCGCGGGACCGGTGGCCGAAGGCGCGGAGATCGTCGGGCGCGAACCAGCGCGCGCTGCGGAGCGTTTCCGGGCTTTTCTTTTTTTCCATGATGACACCTGTTCGAGACCCCACGGGTCATCTCACAGGCGCTCCATGCGGAGCAAGTCCCGTTCCGGGTGAGCTCATCAACCCCCCCGGCCCGGCAATCTCTCCGTTGTCTGCGCCGAACCGGGCAGATGAGGCGATTCCAGCGATCGTCTTAAACAGCAGCGGTAGATCCCCCGCCCCCCGGAAGTGCTTGCGCAGGAACGCGAATTCAGCAAATCTTTTTCAACTTGCCGTTGACTTGATTCTGGATTCGAAGCGGAGCAGCCGGCCTTGGCAAAGATCCTGGTCGTGGACGAGCGACCATCCGGCTTCTGCTGGAACGGGCCGGCCACAGCGTCGTCGTCGCCGGCGATGGCCGCAAAGGGCTGGCGATTTTCGAAACCGGAAATTTCGACCTGCTGTTTCTCGATATCTTCAGGCCGGGAATGGACGGCCTGGAAACCATGCGGCTGGTTCAACAATTGCAGCCGCGGATCCCGGTCATCGTCATCTCCGGCAATCCGGTCAGCTGGGATGCCGGCTCGGGGCCGGATTTCCTGGCCATGGCGGCCAAGCTTGGCGCGGTCAGGAGCCTGCAAAAGCCCTTCAAACCGGCCGCCCTGCTGGCGGCCGTTGCCGGTTGTCTCGAGGCAGCAAAACGTCCATCGTCATCATCCATCGCAACCGGCGACGTCGCTTCCGGCCTGTGATGCCAAACGACGTTACCCGTTCCGTTCAGCTGTGCGCGCCGACGGCATGGTAATGGTGCGAAACCAGAGATGACGCTGACAACCAGACTATCCATCGCCATGATATTGCTGGTTGCGATCACGGTGTCCGCGGTCGGGTGGCTGAGCTATCGCAATCTGGAGCAAGCGCTGCTGCCGCGCGCCCTCGATCGGATCGAAACGCATTCGCGGCTGGTTGCGGCCGATCTCGAATCCCACACGGCGGGGGCACGTGGCGATGTCGCCAGCTATCGGTCTGCGCCCGGCTTGAATGCGCTCATCCGCGGACATCTGGCGGGCGGCATCGATCCCGTCGGAGGCATCTCCGAATCGATGTGGCTCAAGCGGATCGCAGAACGCCTCTCGGCCGAACTCGAAGCCAAACCCGCTTATTCGCGATTCCGCATCATCGGAATCGAAAACGACGGGCGCGAAGTCGTCCGTGTCGATCGCTCAGGCCCGAACGGAGCGGTTCGGATCGCACCCGACGCGGTTTTGCAGCGCGCCGGCAACCGGTCCGATTTCAAGAACACGATCGGGCTGCATCCAGGTGAAACATACGTCTCGTCGCTCGATCTGAACGAGGAGAACGGCACCGTCGAGACACCGCATGTTCCGACGCTGCGGGTCGCGACGCCGGTTTTCGCGCCCGACGGCAAACCGTTCGGTATCGTCATCGTCGACGTCGACATGCGGCCGGCGCTGGATCGCGTCCGGTCATCGGCGCAGCAGGGTGGAGCGATATACGTCGTCAACGGCCGCGGCGACTATCTTGTTCACCCCGATCCGGCCCGGGAATTCGGCTCGCAGGTTGGCGCGGCGGCCAACTGGCAGACCGACCTGCCGGACCTGGCAAACTTGCCCGGAACGACACAAGTGGTGGCGCGGGCCGTAGCGGATCGCGCCGGACGGCAGGGCGGTGTAGCCTTGGCTCCCGCGGTTCTGGCCGGCAGGGAATGGATCGGCGTGATCGAGAGCGTCCCCAACGCCGTCATCATGGCGCCGGCCGCGGCGATCCAGAACAGCTCGACACTGGTCGGACTGATGGCGGTACTGTGCGCGGCCGTGCTCGCCGTATTGATCGCGAGGTCGCTGACCCGGCCGATCATTCGATTGACGGCGGCCGTCGAGAGGGCCGGCGGCAGAGGACCGGCCGCCATTCCGGTCGATGCGGGCGGCGAGACGGGGGTGCTCGCACGGGCGTTTGCGCGGGTGATCGACGAGGCCAATGCAAAAACCACCGCACTCGAACACGAGGTTCAGGACCACCGCCGCACCGAAGCTGCGCGTGACCACCACGCCGCGCGCGAGCGTCTTTTCAGCGCCTTCGTCGAATCCTCCAACGACGCCATCGTGACGAAATCCCTCGACGGCACGATTAGCGGCTGGAACCCGGCCGCCGAACGGCTGTTCGGATATTCCGCGGCGGAAGCGGTGGGCCAGAACATCGATCTGATCGTGCCGCCCGCCCGAATCGCGGAGGTGCATGACATCCTGCGCCGGATAGGCTGGGGCGAAACGATCGAGCATTACGAAACCGAGCGCTTGCGCAAGGATGGCCGCACCGTCGAGGTTTCGCTCAGCATATCGCCGATCAAGTCACCGTCGGGAGAGATCATCGGCGCATCGAAGACCGCCCGCGACATCACGGAAACCAGGCGAACCCAGCACGCGCTCCGCCAGCAGATCGAGGAGCGCCGCCGCATCTTCGAGACCTCCCAGGACCTGATCCTGGTGATCGATCCGAGGGGCGTTCTGGTTCAGGTGAGCCCGAGCTCCGAGGCCATCCTGGGGTTTACGCCGAAAGAAATGATCGGCCGCAACGCCAGCGAATTCCTCCACCCTGACGACCTCGAGATCAGCCGCGAGGAGATGCGGCTGGCGCGTCGCGGAAAACGCGCGCGGAACACCGATTCGCGCTACCTCCACAAGGACGGGCGGATCGTGACGCTGTCGTGGATGGGCACATGGTCGGAGCCGGTGAGGCGGTATTTCTTCGTTGGCCGCGACATGACCGAAAGCCGCCGGGCCCAGGAAACGCTGCGCGAAAGCGAACAACTGGCGCGCGGCATCATCGATACCGCGCTCGACGCTTTCGTCCAGATCGACGAGAGCGGCCGCGTTCGAAACTGGAATTCCCAGGCGGAAAAGATTTTCGGTTGGTCGCACGGCGAAGCGCTCGGGCAAAAGCTCAGTGACCTGATCATTCCGGAGGCCCACCGTGCCGATCACAATGCGGGTATGGAGCGCTTCCTGCGCACCGGAGAGGGCCCGATCCTCGGACGCCGTATCGAGATCGAAGCGTTGCGACGCGACGGCAGAGAGGTCAAGGCCGAACTGAGCATCACCGCGTTGCGGCGCCGCGACGGGGTCGTGTTCAACGGATTCATCCGCGACCTGACCGACAAGATTGCGGCGGAAGACCGGATTCGCCAGGCCGAGAAGATGGAAGCGGTAGGCCAGCTCACCGGCGGAATTGCACATGACTTCAACAATATCCTGACGGTCATTACCGGCACCATCGAAATTCTGGCCGACGCGGTCGCCAAGGAGCCGCAACTCGCCACCATCACCAGGATGATCGACGAAGCCGCGTCGCGAGGCGCGGATCTCACCCAGCATCTGCTTGCATTCGCCCGCAGGCAGCCGCTTCAGCCGCGGAAGACGGATGTCAATACGCTGATCATCGACACCGCCAAACTGCTGCGGCCGACGCTGGGTGAGCAGATCGAGATCGAATCGGTATTCGACGACGAAACGTGCATGGCGACGGTCGACCCCAATCAGCTTGCCACCGCCATCCTCAATCTCGCGCTCAACTCCCGCGACGCGATGCCCGGCGGCGGCAAGCTCATCCTCGAAACCAGCATGGCCGTTCTCGACGAAAGCTACGCAACCATGCACAGCGACGTGCGGCCCGGACGCTACGTGCTGATCGCCGTGAGCGACACCGGAACCGGCATCCCCGCCGCCATGCTCGACAAGGTGTTCAACCCGTTCTTTACCTCAAAGGAGCCCGGCAAGGGCACCGGCCTCGGCCTCAGCATGGTCTATGGCTTCGTGAAGCAGTCCGCCGGGCACATCATGATCTACAGCGAGGAGGGCCACGGCACCACGATCAAGATGTATCTGCCGCCGGCCACCGGAGCCCTGCTCGCTTTCGATGCCGGCCTCGCACCCGCCGTGCAAGGCGGCAGCGAGACCATCCTCGTCGTCGAGGACGACAAGCTGGTCAGGGACTATGTGCTGACGCAATTGCATTCCCTGGGTTACGTCACGCTGGATGCGGCGAATGCCGCGGAGGCGCTGGCGATCGTCGAGGCCGGCAACAAATTCGACCTGCTTTTCACCGACGTGATCATGCCCGGGGTCATGAACGGCCGCCAACTCGCCAACGAACTGCAAGAGACCAAGCCCGACCTGAAGGTGCTGTTCACCTCGGGTTACACTGAAAATGCAATCATCCATCACGGCCGGCTCGACTCCGGCGTCCTGCTGCTGGCCAAGCCGTATCGCAAGTCGGACATGGCCGCGATGATCCGGAAAGCGCTCGACGGTTAAGGGCCGCGCCGGCACAGCCATCGATCGGGCAGGCCGCCGGTTCAGGAGCCGCGCGGCGCGGACATCACGATACGAATGAGATCGGCGGCATTCCTCGCGCCGAGCTTCTTCATGATGTTGGCGCGATGATCCTCGATGGTGCGCGGGCTGATTCCGAGACGACGCCCGGCTTCCTTGTTGGAAGCGCCCGCGGTGAATTGCTCCAGCACCTCGCGTTCGCGCCGCGTCAACGGTTCGCGTCCCGGAAAGTGCAGCGATGCGGTTTTTGACGCAGAGTTTTCCGCCTGGCGGCGTGCATATGCCCCGATCGCCTCGTCCAGCCGGGCCACGATTTCGCGGCCTCGGAACGGCTTTTCGATGAAGTCCAGCGCACCATTCTTGATCGCGCTGACCGCCATGGCGATGTCGCCCTGGCCGGAGATCATGAAGATCGGCGCGGGATAGTCCTCGCCGTGAAGTTCGCGCAGAATATCGAGGCCGGATTTGCCGGGAATATGCACGTCGAGCAGGATGCAGGCGGGCGTTCGCGTCCGCGCCACCGCCAACAGCGCGGCGCCGTCTGCAAAGCAAATCACCTGGTAGCCCCCTGCCGACAGCACCATCGACAGCGTGTCGCGGACGGCGGGATCGTCGTCGACCACGAAAATCTCACCTCGGAGAGCGGGATTCTCAGCCATGTGCCATGTCCATCGATCGTGAAAAAAGACGCACACTCACCGCACCGGACTGCAGGCAGTACAGATTTGGGCCACCGTATTTGTACGGGACGAGGACTTAACGCACAAGTAGCGGCACGGACGTAAGACGGAGCGAAGGAGAGCAGTCATGCAGAAGGCAGCGGGGGCCGGCACTTCGATCCAGTCCGACGTTCGAGATGGCGGCCATCATTCGATCGTCTCGGAACTGGTGTCGCTGATCGAGCACGTCCAGGCCAGCGTGATGCTGCTTGAAGCAGCGCTCGCAAGGGAAACGGATCTCGGCCACCAGGAAGCTGCCGCCAACGTTGGCATCCTGGATGACGTCACACCTCGCTACGTAAAGGCGAGCGACGCCCTGCATACCTGCAACGCGGGTCTTGGCGCCGCCCTGCGCTTCTTGCTGGATGCCAAGCCGCCAAACCACGGTGCGTGCGGTTTCGCGGAAAGCGACCGCCTCCCGAATCGGGCGAACCGGCCGCAGCTGAAAGGCACCGGATAGCGATACTTCCGGCAATTTGCCGCCGCTGCCGTCAGGATTCGGCGCGAGCATCCTGCGCCGACGACGCGCCCGGTCTTCTCTTCTTGTGCTTTCCCTTCAGGAACGAGACGTCGATCTCGGCGCCGTTGACGCGAACGAGTTCACATCGCCGATAGGCGAGTCCGGTCGACGACAGCAGCAGAAAGAACTCCTTGAGATTGAGGCCCTGGATGGAGCCTTCGACCGTGAGGATGGCGTCGTTGTCGGAAATGGCGTTGAGCAGGCAGTCGCGGCGCCAGGTCCCGTCGATGCCCATGATACAGACGCCATAGCCGCGGCTGAAAGTCACGCGCTCAGGTGCTTTGGCGTCGCCTGCCATTCGTCACAACCCCGCCATCGCAGCGACCTTCGGAGCGACCGCGCTGGCGGCCGGCAGCTTCGCCAGCGTCGCGCGCACACCGTTGGGCCGGTACAGACCACGCCGGTCCGGAAAGGGCTTGAAGACATCGGTCAGCCCGACCACGGTTTCCGCAGCGCCCAGCACCAGAAAGCCGTCCGATTCGGTCGCCTTGGCGAGTCGGTTGAAGATGTTGATCTTGGTGTCCTGATCGAAATAGATCAGGACGTTGCGACAGAAGATCACGTCGAAGACGCCGAGCTGGGAAAAGTCGTGCAGCAGATTCAGCTGCCGGTGCTGAACCATCGCGCGAATATCGGGATTGATCTGCCAGAATTCCCCCGTCTGCTTGAAATACTTGACCAGCATCTGGATCGGCAGGCCGCGCTGGACCTCGAACTGGCTGTAGATTCCGGCCCTGGATTTCTCGAGCACTTCCTGCGACAGATCGGTCGCGATGATTTCCACGCGCCAGCCGCTGAGTGCGGCGCTCATTTCCTTCAGGCACATCGCCAGCGAATACGGCTCCTGACCGGTCGAGCCGGCGGCGCACCAGATCCGGATGCTCTTGCGGCCCGCGCGCGCCCGCAGGATCTCCGGCATGATCGAATCGCGGAAATGATCGAACGGGACCTTGTCGCGAAAGAAGAACGTCTCGTTGGTGGTCATGGCCTCGACCACCTGGGAGATGAGAGATGCGGATCCTCCCTTCATCTTCTGCACGAGTTCGCTGATGCCGGACAGGCCTGTCTTCCGCGAAAGCGGAAGCAACCGGCTTTCAATCAGATATTGCTTGTCGGCAGACAGATCGAGACCGGAACTGTCCTTGAGAAGCTTGCGCAGGTATTCGTAATCTGACGGGGTCACTGGCGGCCTCTCAAGCGGATCGGGAAAATTGCGGATTGACATCGCCGGACGAGGGCGGCGCATCGGGAAGGCCCGTCAGCAAGGCTGGGTGCGCCGATCGCCGGCGAGAGATCCGGCAATGCGGATAGTCGCCTCTCCGAATGCAGTCTTGGCGGGGATTTCCCCCGGCAGCTGGTGCAGCACGCATATTTCTACCCGACGCAACCCAATACAAACTTACGAAACGACGATGCCGGCTACACCGGCACCGCGAGCAGGCCGACTTCCTGGAATTTAGCCGCGACGATGTCCTTGTCGAACGGCTTCATGATGTATTCGTTGGCGCCGGCATCAATGGCGCGCGCGATATGATCGATCCCGTTTTCGGTGGTGCAGAACACCACCTTGGGCGCGTCGCCGCCGGGCATGCGGCGCAGATTGCCGAGGAATTCATAGCCGTCCATGATCGGCATGTTCCAGTCGAGCAGGATCGCATCGGGCAGGCC
>JBAQER010000167.1:0-2412 GCA_049286845.1 Bradyrhizobium sp. | reverse complement strand
CCGCACCTCGATACGCCGCAGGATCATGCCTTCTTCGCCGGCTTGTATAATTTCGCGGCCAGCCACGGCTTCAAATACGTCATCACCGGCGCGAACTATTCCACCGAGTGCGTGCGCGAACCGCTCGAATGGCACTATCACGCCACCGACCTGCGGCAGTTGAAGGACATCCACGCCCGGTTCGGGACCCGTCCGCTGAAGACGTTTCCGCTGACCGATATCTTCACCCACAAGCTCTACTACCGGTTCGTCAAGGGCATGCGGATCGTCAAGCCGCTCAACAACTTCCCCTACATCAAGGAAGACGCGATGCAGGAACTGGCCGACCGGTTCGGCTGGCAGAAATACGCTCACAAACACTACGAGTCGCGGTTCACCCGCTTCTATGAGGGCTACTGGCTTCCGGTCAAATTCGGCTACGATAAGCGCCGCGCCCATTTTTCAAGCCTGATTTTGACAGGGCAGCTGTCGCGCGATGAGGCGTTGCGGCGGATCGCGCAGCCCGCCTATGATGAAGAGACAATGGCGCATGAGTTCGAGTACGTAGCAACCAAGCTCGACCTTACCGTTGGGGAGTTGCGCGCGCTGATGAATGGGCCCAACAAGAGTTATCGAGACTACAATTCGAGCATGCCGCTGATTGATCTTGGGACCAAAGTGCTGCGCGCGCTGGGTGTGCAAAAGATGATGGTGCGATGATTGCCATCGTCGATTACGGGCTCGGCAATATCGCGGCGTTTGCGAGCGTCTACAACCGGGCCAACATCAAGGTGGCGGTCGCCAGGACGGCCGGTGACCTGAAGGGGGCGTCGAAGCTGATCCTTCCAGGCGTCGGACATTTCGATCATGCGATGCGGCTTCTGCAGGAGTCGGGGATGCGCGGCGCGCTCGACGACATGGTGCTTGGGGACAAGGTGCCCGTGATCGGTGTGTGTGTCGGCATGCAGATCTTGGCGCGTTCCAGCGAAGAGGGAAATCTGCCGGGCCTCGGCTGGATTGACGGCGAAGTCAGGGCGTTCAAGTCGACCGAGGCCACGAGGAACATGCCGGTGCCGCACATGGGCTGGAACGATGTGCGGCCGCTGTCGCAAAGCAGGCTGTTCGATGCGCTGCATGACAACGCGAGATTCTATTTTCTGCATTCGTACTACATGAACTGCGACCGGCAGGAAGACGCGCTGGCAACCTGCAACTATGGGGCGGATTTCGTCTGCGCGGTGCAGTCTTCCAATATCTACGGCGTGCAGTTTCACCCCGAAAAGAGTCACAGTTTCGGAAATCGTCTCTTGCGAAACTTCGCGGGGCTCTGATCGTGCTGCTGCCGAGAATCATACCCTGTCTCCTGGTTCACAACGGCGGGCTTGTGAAGACGGTCGCATTCAAGGAGCCGAAATACGTCGGCGATCCGATCAACGCCGTCAAGATATTCAACGAGAAGCAGGCGGACGAGCTTGCGGTGTTCGATATCGACGCCACCGTCCGGGGCGCCGAACCCGACTTCAAGATGCTTGCCAACCTTGCTGCGGAATGCCGGATGCCTCTGTGCTATGGCGGCGGCGTCAAGACCGTCGCGCAGGCCAGGCGTATCATCGGACTCGGGGTCGAGAAGATCGCAATCAGTTCGGCTGCGATCGAAACACCCGAGCTTGTTTCGGCGGCGGCTCAGGAAATCGGCGGGCAGAGCGTGGTCGTTGTCATCGATGCGAAGAAAGACCCGCGAACCGGCAACGACCTGGCGTGGACCCACAACGGGACACGCAGCACCGGTCGCCCGGTCATCGACGTGGCGCTGGAGGCCGAGTCGCGTGGGGCCGGCGAAATCGTCGTTAATTCCATCGATAACGACGGCAAGATGAAAGGCTATGACCTGGCGCTTGCCCGATCGGTCAGGCAGGCGGTCAAGCTTCCGGTAACGTTGCTGGGCGGCGCCGGCTCGCTTGCGCATATCGGCGAACTGGTGGCATCGTGCGGCGTGGTCGGTGCGGCTGCGGGCAGCCTTTTTGTGTTCAAGGGCCCTTACAGGGCTGTCCTCATTAACTATCCCGAGCCGCCAAAAAAGGACGAGCTTTTTCAGCTTGCTTTGCGGTAGGAATTGCTGGACGAGTTGCCGAGTCAACGCGAGTGACAATGTGCTGTGCAACCAGAAATGGGCGCAAAAGGCGAGAGACAGACCCGATGTCCGGAAGTTCGCATGTTTGATGACAGGGTTCTATTGATAACGGGCGGGACCGGTTCGTTCGGCAAGGCGGTGCTGAAGCGATTCCTTGCGTCCGACATGCGCGAGATCAGGATCTTCAGCAGGGACGAGAAGAAGCAGGATGACCTCCGGAAGAAATATCCGGACCCAAAGCTGAAGTTCTATATCGGCGACGTGCGGGAACCGCGCAGCGTTGCCGCGGCGATGCGTGGCGT
>JBAQER010000166.1:0-2162 GCA_049286845.1 Bradyrhizobium sp. | reverse complement strand
CCTGAACGATGCGAAGAGTTCTCGGCACAGCAGCGGCGACAGGCCGAGCGAGGGCTCGTCGAGCAGCAGGATCGTCGGCGCCGACATCAGCGCGCGGCCGATCGCCACCATCTGCTGCTCGCCGCCGCTCATGGTGCGCACCATCTGCGGCAGCCGTTCGTTGAGACGGGGAAACAGCGACAGCACCTGCTGGCGACGTGCCGCTTCGCTGCCGCGCGCCCGTTTCGGATTGGCGCCGAGCAACAGGTTTTCGGCGACCGTCAGTTCGCCGAAAATGCCGCGGCCTTCCGGCACCGACGCCAGCCCCGCCTCGACGATCTCGTGCGCCGGGAGGCGGGAAAGGTCGCGCCCGGACAGAGTGACATTCTTGCCGGGCAGGCACGGGACGATGCCGGCGATGGCCTTCAGCAGCGACGTCTTGCCGGCGCCGTTGGCGCCGAGGATGACGACGATCTCGCCGCGGCCGACGGTGAGCGCCGCATCGCTCAGCGCGCGATGCTGGCCATAGGCGACGCTGACGGCCGAGACATCAAGCATCGGTCGATACTCCGAGATACGCTTCGACGACGGCCGGATCGGCCAGCACTTCGTCGGGGCGGCCTTCGGCGATCCGGCGGCCGCTGTTCATGACCACGCAGCGGTCGCAGAGCGAGCGGATCGCGTCCATGACGTGTTCGACCAGCAGGATCGACAGGCCCTCGTGTTTCAGGGAGCGGATCAACTCGATTCCGATCAAGAGTTCCGACGGGTTCAGGCCAGCGAGCCATTCATCGAGCAGCAACAGCCGCGGCTTCAGCGCCAGCGCGCGCGCAAGCTCGAGCCGCTTGCAGTCGATATAAGTGAGTTCGGATGCCGAAAAGCCGTCACGGCCCGACAGCCCGACCCGCTGCAACAGCCGGTGCGCGGTATCGTCGATCTCGCCGCGCGCCAGATGCGGCCGATGAAAGGCGAGGCCTGCCTTGACGTTCTCGGCGCAGCTCATGCCGTTGAGCACGCGAACCAGCTGAAACGTGCGCGCGAGGCCGAGGCGGGCGATGCGAAAAGCGGGCATGCCCTGGATGGCCTGTCCGGCGAAGCGGATGGTCCCGGAATCCGGACGCAGCACGCCCGAAACCAGATTGAGCGCGGTGGTCTTGCCGGAACCGTTGGGACCGAGCAGCCCGACGATCTCGCCTGAATGCACGACGAGATCGACGGCGTTGACCGCGACCAGCCCACCGAAGGCGCGGGTCAGCCCCGCTATTTCCAGCACCGGCGCGGAGGATGCGGCCGTCGTCATGGCTGCACCCCTTGCGTGGCCGGCGCTGCCGGCCGCCGCCGGCGCGCGCGCTCCCACAATCCGACGACGCCTGACGGCAGTGCATAGACGATCAGCAGGAAGACGATGCCGATGATCAGGGTCGAGGTGCTGGGAAAGCGCGCCGACAGAAACTCGAACAGGAGCGTCAGCGGGATTGCGCCGACCGCCGGCCCCCACAGCCGGTGCGCGCCGCCGAGCAGCGCCATGATCACGACCTCAAACGAAATCGTCGGATTGAACGCGATCGAAGGCTCGATGTAGGTCCAGCGCGGCGCCATGATCGCGCCGACCAGGGTCATGAAGACCGCGCTGATCGCAAACAGCGCCACCTTGGCAAAGGTGACATTGATGCCGCAATGTCTGGCGACCGTCTCGTCCTCGCCGATGATGCGCAGCGCGAAGCCGAGACGCGAGCGGGCAATGAGCCAGCCGATCGCGAACACCGCCACCGCAAGACCGAGCAACTGCCAGTAGATGTCGCTCTGGGTGATATCGACGAACACATAGCGGCCGAGCACCCGCGTCTTGTTGACCTCGTACCAGATCACGAGCTGACGGACGAGTTCGGCGAGGCCGAAGGTGAAGATCACGAAATGCAGGCCGCTGAGCCGCAGCGTGGAAACCCCAACGATCACCGCCATCAGCGCCCCGATCGCAACCGCGATCAAGAGCACCAGCGGCCATGCCAGCAGTTCGCCGAGCACCGCCACGGTATAGGCGCCGACGCCGAAAAACGCCGTCGTCGCCAGCGAGACGTAACGGGTCGGTCCGGAGAACAGTCCCCACGCGGTGGCAAGCACCGTGAACTGCAGCAGGCCGATCGCGAGCGAAAGATAATACGCGTCCGCATAAAGCGGCAGCA